>JBDLRG010000078.1:0-4578 GCA_039800125.1 Actinomycetota bacterium | reverse complement strand
ACCGACTCGGGTCTCGACATCGACGCTCTGCGCATCGTGGCCAAGGGCATCCGCGAGGTGCGGGTCGACCGTCCGCAACTGGGGATTCTCCTCATCACGCACTACCAACGCCTGCTGGACGAGCTCCAGCCCGACCACGTGCACATCATGGTGGAGGGACGCATCGTGCGCTCCGGTGGCATGGAGGTGGCGGCCGAGCTGGAGAAGCACGGCTACGAGGCGTACAAGGTCTGACATGACCCTCGATGCCGGCGTCCTGCGAGGCGACTTCCCCGTGCTCGCTCGGCGCATCGACGACCGACCGCTCGTGTACCTCGATTCGGCGAACACCTCGCAGAAGTCGGTGCAGGTCATCGACGCCATGAATCGGTTCCTTCGCGAGGGCTACGCCCCGACGAACCGCAGTGCCTACCGCCTCGCGGCCGAGGCCACCGACGCCTTCGAGGGCGCTCGTGCGGCCGTGGCCCGCTTCATCAATGCACCCCGTGCCCACGAGGTCGTCTTCACCAAGAACGCCACGGAGTCGCTGAATCTCGTGGCCAGGTCGTGGGGATCGACGCTTTCCCGGGGCGACGTCGTCGTGCTCACCCACATGGAGCACCACGCCAACATCGTGCCGTGGCAGATGCTCGCCGCCGAGCGCGGCATCGAGATCCGCTGGGTGCCCCTGACGGGCGACGGGCTCCTCGATCTCTCCGACATCGACCGTTTGCTCGACGGGGCGAAGGTCTTCTCGTTCACGGCCATGTCGAACGTGCTCGGCACCATCAATCCCGTGGCGGACCTGTGCGCGGTGGCCCATCGTCATGGCGCGGTCGCGGTGGTGGACGCGTGCCAGTACGTGCCGCACTGCCCCACCGACGTGCAGGCGTGGGACGCCGACTTCGTGGTCTTTTCCAGCCACAAGATGACCGGACCCACGGGCCTCGGGATGCTGTGGGGCCGGGAGAACCTCCTTGATGAGATGCCCCCTTTCCTCGGCGGCGGAAACATGATCTCCGACGTGCGCATCGACGGCTTCGAGTGTGCGGAACTTCCAGCCAAGTTCGAGGCCGGAACCCAACCCGTCGTCGAGGCGGTCGGTCTCGGTGCGGCGGTGGAGTACCTGTCCTGCCTCGGCATGGAGAACGTGCGGGCACACGAAAAAGAGATCCTCCGCTACGCCCTCGACACCTTCGCGACCCGCTTCGGGGACGACCTCGTGGTCCACGGCAACAAGGATCCCGGTGTGCGCGGGGCCACCATCAGTTTCTCCTTCCGGGACGTCCATCCCCACGACGTGAGCCAGGTGCTCGACCAGTGGAACGTGTGCGTCCGCGCCGGCCACCACTGCGCCAAGCCCCTCATGCGCATCCTCGGAGCCAATGCCACCGTGCGGGCCAGCTTCTACCTGTACAACACCGAGGACGAGGTCGACGCATTGTGCGACGCCCTCGAACACACGGGCGACTTCTTCGCCCCCTGAGAACGACCAAGGAGACGACCGTGCCCGGACTCGAAGACCTCTACCGCGAGATCATTCTCGACCACTACAAGAACCCCCGCAACAGGGGCTCGCTCGAGGCGCCCGCCGTCTCGGCCACGGGCCACAACCCCCTGTGCGGCGACGAGATCGAGGTGTACCTGCTCGTCGAGGACGGTCGCGTCGCCGACGTGCGCATCGCGGGGCAGGGATGTTCGATCTCCCAGAGCTCGGCGTCGATGATGAGCGCCGCGGTGAAGGGAAAACCGGTCGCCGAGGTGCGAGCGCTCGTGTCGCGCTTCAAGCACATGATGTCCATCGACGAGGAACCCCTCGACGACGCCGCCCAGACCGCGCCGCTCGGTGACCTGGAGGCACTGCAGGGAGTGGTGAAGTTCCCCGTGCGCATCAAGTGCGCCGTTCTCGCCTGGAACACCCTTCTCGAGGCACTCGAGGCCGCGCCCGCCTGACGGTCCTGTTTCCGTCCGCCGGGCAGAACTAGCGTCTCCGCCGTGACGACGACCCGATTGCCTCGCGTCGTGCGCGTCGCTGCCGTGTGCACGGCGGTCGCACTGTCCGGCGCATTCCTCGTGCCGTCCCTTCCCGTGTTCGCCACCGAGGTCCCCGACACGGGGGTGAGCACCACGACCAGCGTGGCAGTCCCGCCGACCACCAGGCCTCCCGTGATCGCGCCGCCGCGGCGACCCGCCAGGGTGGCCCTCACCAAGATCGTCGTCGTCCTGCGCGAGCAGAAGGTGTACGCCTACACCACCGTGCGGGGACAGAGCCGTCTGGTGGCGGTGATGAACGCGTCCACCGGTCTCGCCAACTCGACCCCTGTGGGCACCTTCCGGGTCTTCGCCAAGCGCCAACGCACGTTCTACAACGCGCGTCCCTCCGAGAAGATGGACTGGATGACCAGATTCACCAAGGGAGCCGGCGGAGACAACATCGGTTTCCACGGCATCCCCTACACGGTGGACAAGAAGGGCATTCGTCGGCCCCACTTCACCCCGCTCGGTGTACGGCCGTCCTCCCACGGGTGCGTCCGCCTGGCCGATGGCGACGCGAGATGGCTCTTCGCCAACGTCAGCGTGAGCAGCTCGCGACGGGGCACCCTGGGCACCACCGTCGTCGTCGTGCGCAGTCGCACCTTCTGACTTCTCGCGCGAAGCGGCGCGTGGGTTAGGTTCACCCCATGCGCATCACTCTCCTCGGCACCGGCAGTCCACTCCCCAGTGCCGTGTGTGCCGGGCCGTCCACCCTCGTGCAGACCGAGAACGCCAACATCCTCGTCGACGCCGGTCGCGGCGTCGTCATGCGCCTCACCGGCGCCATGTGCCCGCCGCCGGCCGTGACCGGGGTGCTCCTCACCCATCTCCACTCGGACCACATCTGCGGGCTCAACGACGTCGTCACCACGAGGTGGGTGGCCTCGCCTGCCGCCACTCCCCTGCCCATCTGGGGTCCGCCCGGCACGGCCGCGATGGTGGCAGGGATGATGGCCATGCTCGGTGCCGACATCGGATACCGCACCGCCCACCACGACGACCTGCGCGCTGGCGGCCCGATGTCCGTCAACGTCACCGAGGTGTCACCCGGAGATTCGTTCGTCGTCGGCGACGTGACCGTGTCGGCCCATCGCACCGACCACCGTCCCGTCGAGCCCTCGGTCGGCTTCCGTCTCGAGCACGACGGTGCAGTCGCGGCCCTCGCCGGCGACGGTATCCCCTGCGCCGAACTCGATGAATTGTGCAGGGACGCCGATTACTACGTGCAGACCGTGATCCGCGAGGACCTCGTGCGCACCCTCGCATCCCTCATCCCCACGAGCCAGCGATTCCTCGACATCCTCGACTACCACTCGACCGTCGAGCAGGCCGCCCAGACGGCGGCGCGCGCGGGTGTGAAGACCCTCGTGCTCACCCATTTCGTCCCGCCCCTCCAACCCGGCCAGGAGGACGAGTGGCGTGCGCTCGCGGCGGCCCACTTCCCCGGCGACATCATCGTGGGGCCCGATCTCACAGCCGTCGGGGGCTGAATCGCCTCCGGCCCCCGATGACGACCCACGCCCGGCGCGGGGTTACTGTCGCACCATGGACACCAAGGAACTTCTCTCCGTCGCCGCACCGTTGATCAACGACCTCGGCGCCGCCTTCTACTTCGTCCCCGAGACCGGTCAGGTGGGCAAGGACCTCGGACTAAACGGCATGGAGTTCTACATCCTCGGTCGCGGCGGCTCGCTCGGCGATTGCGACCCTGCACTCGTCTCTTCCGCGTTCGGCTACTTCAACCCCGCCGTCATCGCCGGTGTCTGGAACGGCGCCCGCGACAAGGTGGCACCGCGGCGCGCCGCCGAGGCGCATCTCGAGTGCTGTGCCGCCTTCGGGCGGGCCAAGCTCGAGGGTCTCGATCTCGCCGCCTTCGTCGCCGCGGCCGAGAAGGTGAACACGGCCGCCGACCCCGACTCGCTGGCGCTCTACGCCGGCATCTCCTCGCTCGATCTGGCGACCGACCCGTCGGGTCGGGCCATGCAGCTCATCGCGGTGCTCCGCGAGTTCCGCGGCAGCGCGCATCTCGCCGCACTGCGTGCGGCCGGCATCGACTCGAAGACCGCCCACCACATCAAGCGGCCCGACATGGTCGCGATGTTCGGCTGGGGTCCCGACGATGCGCCGACGACCGGACCCGACGAGGAGGCACGCCTGGCCCGTGCCGAGGAGATCACCGATTCGATCGTCGCCCCGGCGTTCTCGGTGCTCGACAATGCCGAGCGCACGGCCCTGGTGGACGGTCTGCGCGCCATCGCGGCGCGCGTCAAGGGCTGACCGGGACGGTCACTCCTCCTCGGCCAGCCCGTCGGCGATCTTGCCGAACGCGCTGGCGATGGCGAGGATCTCGGACGTCGTGAGACGGTCGATCATGAGGCGACGCACGCTCTCGAGGTGGTGCGGAGCGACGGTGCGCAGCACCTCGGTTCCCTTGGCGGTGATGCGCGCGTGAGCCACCCGCCGATCGGTGGTGGAGGGAACCCGGGCGACGAGCTTCTTCGAGAGCACTCCGTCCATGCGCCGGGTGAGGCCGCTGCGGGTGACCCTCAGGGTGTCGGCCAGGTC
>JBDLRG010000077.1:0-3963 GCA_039800125.1 Actinomycetota bacterium | reverse complement strand
CTGCCCGATCCGATGATGACGCCCGCCTGCAGCACCACGGCCGGCACGGGGGCGTCGAGGAGGATCTGGCCCACTTCGGCCCGCGAGGCGAGGTGCTTGGACGGCTCCTCCGTCTCCGGTGGGACGATGCCGCCCAGGTAGATGATGCGGGATACTCCGGCGCGCTCGGCCGCTACGGCGATGTTGACGGCGGCCGTGCGGTCGGACTCACTGAAGTCCCCCGTTGCACCGATGGAGTGCACGAGGTAGTAGATGGTGTCGATTCCCTCGACCGCACGGTCGAGCGTGGAGGCGTCCAGGACATCGCCCCGGACGACCTCGACCCGGTCGCTCCACGGGATGCCGTCGAGCTTGGAGGGGTCACGGACGAGGCAGACGACGCGGTGGCCCGCGTCGAGCAGCATGGGGGCGAGGCGGCCCCCGACGTATCCGGTCGCTCCGGTCAGCAGGATGCGTTCGCCCATGGGATGAGCGTACGGACCGAGCCGGTCCCCACGGGTGCCGAGGCCGAGATAAGGGCGGTGACGCCCGATGGCGGCTCACCCCCATGTCACAATGAGGCGCCATGGAGATACTCATCGTCGTCCTGCTGATTGCACTCGTTGCAGGGGTGTTCTTTCTCGCCGTGCGCCTCTCGCGCACCGCGACCCCGGGCCCCCCGATCGCCGAACCGCCTCAGGCTCCCCCGGTCGACATCGCATCGATCGTGGAGGCGGTGAAGGCCGCCATCGACGTCGGCGCCATCAGCACCGGGGTGCAGGGTGCGTTGGAGGCCAAGATCCACGACGCTGCCGCCAGCGTGCTCGCGCGTGCCGGTGACGAGGCCCGAAAACAGGCCGACGAACGGCTCGCCGCCCAACGCCGAACGCTCGAGTCCGAGACGAAGAGCCTCCTCCAGCCTTTCGAGCAGCAGATGGCCTCGCTCAAGACCGAGGTGGAGAAGCTCCACAATCTCAATGCGGAGAAGTTCGGCAGCGTTGACGAGGCGGTGAAGGGTCTCGCCGTGCAGACGAGCGCCCTGCGCAACGTGTTGTCGAGTGCCCAGGGTCGCGGCAACTGGGGCGAGCGCATGTTGGAGGACATCCTCTCCCAGGCGGGATTCAAGCGTGGCATCAACTACGAGAAGCAGGAGACCCTGGCAGACGGCGGCCGGCCGGACTACAGCTTCTTCCTGCCGCCCGACCGGGTTCTGTATCTGGACTCGAAGTTCCCGATCGACAACTATCTCCGTTTCTTCGAGGCAGTCGACGAGAACGCCCGGAATGGCTACCGGGATCAGTTCCTGAAGAACGTCGAGGACCGGGTCAAGGAACTGGAGAAGCGTGACTACGTCTCCCAGTCCACCCGGCACGCCCTCGATTACGTTCTGCTGTTCATCCCGAACGAGAGCGTGCTCGGGTTCATCCAACAACACCGACCGACCCTGGTGGACGACGCACTGGGTAAGAAGGTCGTGCTGTGCTCGCCGCTCACCCTGTATGCGTTCCTCGGCGTGGTACGCCAGGCCACGGACAGCTTCCACATGGAGCAGAACGCCCGGGAGATCCTCGGGCTCCTCACCAAGTTCAGCAAGGCCTGGGCGCAGTATGTGAAGTACCTCACCGAGATCCAGGCCCACTTCGACAAGGTTCAGACGAAGATGAAGGCCGTCACCACCGGCAGGGTGATGTCGAATCTGCGCAAGCCCATCAGGGAAATCGAGGAACTGGCGAAGGCCCGCGATGCCGTGGGCACCGACGAGACACTTCGTGAGATCACGGCGGCCTTTGACGAAGCGGACAAGGAACTCGACGAGGCGAGCGGAATCGACGACTGACACGTGTCGGTCGGGGAGCAGCTCCGCCGATAGGGCGACCTCTTACAGAACCGCAGTGAGGTGTGAGCCCTGCAGGTCTCAGTGTCGTAGGCGACGGTGAGCGACGAGACTCGACAGTCCGAACAGAGCGACGAGCACGCCCCACTGGAGAATGAGGAGTGAATCGGTCCCGGTGCTTGGCAATTGGAACTCAGGGGCGTACGTCGCGCCGTTGCCCATCACCGGTGTGATGCACCCATAGGGCTCGCCCTCGACCACGCCGTAGGTGTAGCGGCCCGAGACACTGCTGTTGAGGCTGTTGCGCACGAGTGCGGTGGCACCCGACTGGTCACCCAGTTCGAGGGCGTTGTTGCCCGGGAACAGCTCGCATGCCTCGCCGGCCACCAAAGAGGCGTCGGCCGGTGCAGCGGTCTCGGCGGCATCGGGTGCAGTCCACACGTTGGCGAACATGACAGTGTCGCTGTCGACCACGGAAGCCACCCTCAGGGACCCGTCAAGGTACGTCTGGTCATAGAGACTGTTCATCACCACGAGATCGCCGACAGAAAGCCCGTGGGGCGTGGTGGTGTTCAATGTGATGTCGGAGGAAGTGACCGAATAGCTGGAGACGACGATGGTGGGAAGTGGTCTGCCCATTCCGGCGGGCCAGACGCAGGTTTCGGGCGCGGACGGGCTGCAGGAGGCAGTGGGGTCACTGGCCCGGTATCCGTCGGAAATGTCGTTGGCGTGGCCGAAGTTGTACTCCACATCGAAGTCCCAGCCCGTTGAGTTCGAACCAGTCGAACGCTTCAGGAGCACCATCTGGAAGGTGTTGGTGAGGGTCTCGGGGTTGATGGCCGTCGGGGAGTTGCTCGAATAGTCGTTGGTGGCCATGCGGTACCACGTGATGACCACGGCCTCACGTCCATCGACGGTGCTCGTGCCCACGCTCACCTGCTGGACCGCGCCCACCGCGTCCCGCTCGATGAGCCACAGGTCGGCCGAGAACACCCAGGAGGTCTGGTTGCCCGCCTGGGTGGGGTCGACATCGAGCAGTCCGACGGGAAGATTGGTCACGACCGTGCTGCCCGTGCGGGAGATCACCTGAAGATCGGCTCCATCAAGACCGGGGACGCCGCTGTTGGCGAGCGTGATGGTGCGACCAGTGCCGATCACCGGCTCTCCGTCGGTGTTCGTGAACTCGAGTGTCGATCCCGAAATGCTGACGCTGCCCTCGACGATTTGGTGCATCACCACCTCGCGATACACCACGGTGCGTTCCCCCGCGATGGCGGTGAAGCTGGCCGGGTCCAACGTACCGGAGCGTCCCTCACCCTTGTACGAGGTGGAAGACACCACCTCGGTGACGACCACGGTGTCGGGACGGTCGGTTCCGGATCCCCTGACGAGGTCACCCACGACGAAGCCGTGTGGCTCGGTGGTGACCACCGTCATGATCCCGGCCCCGTCCACCTCGTAGGAGGACACCGACAATTCCGTGAGCGCCTCGCGGTGCGGATTGTGGATCTCCTCACTCGGGTCGGAGTCGATACCGAGGGCAACGATGACCGGCTTTCGGGTGTTGGCAGCGATCATGGCGACGTCCCTGTCGTAGCTGTTGTTGCTGCACGACGCACTCGTGGAGGCCACCGGCATCACGGTTCCGTCGGTACCGATGCACAACGAGGGGTACATCTCCCCGTACACGTTCACGGGAAACGGCAGATCGATTGCATGGGCGCGACCGTCGGCGTTGATCATGCCGACGATCAGATCGCCGATGATCCCGTTGGTGGTGCTGTAGCGAACGGCCGATGAGGAATCCATCGGGGACGGCGACGATGTGGTTGCTAGTGCCACTGCGGTGAACGAGACGGCGAGTCCGCCTGCCAAGAACGCGGCGGCTGTGCGGTGTGCAAACTGAGATGTGGGCATCCAACCACCTTACCAGATGGCTCTACGATAAGTAGAACTCCAGGACGGCCTCCACCTCGCCATCGATCAGTTGTCCGGTGGGTCTGAAGCCGAGTCGTGTGTAGAAGGGCTCCGGCCCTCCTGGTCCCTCAGCCCAACTGGTCACCAAGCGCGTGCAACCCGTGGTGCGGAGATGCAGGATGAGGTGGCGAAGCGCTGCGCCACCGACGCCACGTCGCTGATGCCTTCGGTCG
>JBDLRG010000076.1:0-3404 GCA_039800125.1 Actinomycetota bacterium | reverse complement strand
GTGTCGACGGACACGTAGTCGACCTGCGCGCCCGTCACGTTCGTGATGAGACGACCGACGTGCTCGGACTGGGCGCGCGCCTGGGGACTCGAACGGGTCGCGATGCGGATGCGGTCCATCGCCGTCTCAGTCGAGGTCGAAGAGGTCCCGGACCGCCGCCGAGAGCCGCTCGCCGGGTGCGGAACCCGCCGCCTCGCGCAGGCTCACCGACGGCGAGTGCAGCAGCTTGGCCACGATGGCGCGCGTGACGGCGTCCACCGCCTCGCGCTGGTCATCATCGAGACCGTTCAGCCGGCCGGAGAGGCGCGCCACCTCGGCCGCACGCACGGATTCGAAGTGCTCGCGCAGCTGGGCCACGAGGGGAGCCGCCTGGCGCTGCGCCTGATCCTCGAGGAACGCCGACACCTCGTCGGCGACGATCGCACGCACCTGACCCACCTCGGCACTGCGCTTCTCGATCCCGCGCGCCGCCCATGAGTTGAGGTCGTCGATGTCGCGGAGGCGCACTCCCTCGATGCCGCCGACGGCGTGCTCGACATCGCGGGGCAGGGCGATGTCGACGATGAGCAGCGGCGCGGTGGATCCTTGGCGGGTCCTCTCGACCATCTCCCGGGTGACCACGACCTCGCCCGAGCCCGTGCAGGCCACCACGACGTCGGCGACGGCGATCTCGTCGACGAGGGCGTCGAGTCCTGCGAGGCGGGCGCCGACGCGCTCGGCAAGCGCCGCGCCGCGGGACTCGGTGCGGTTTGCGACCGTCACGTTCGATGCCCCGGCGCGGGCGAGCGCGGTGGCGACCCCCTCGCCCATCTCGCCCGCCCCGATGACGAGGACCGTGCGACCCTCGAGCGATCCGAGGATCTCGCGCGCCATCTCGACGGCAGCGTGGGACATGGAGGCCGTCGACCGACTGATGGCGGTCTCGGTGCGCGCTCGCTTGCCCGTCTCGAGCGCATGACGAAACAGGAGGTTCAGCGTGCTGCGCGCCGTGCCGTGGCGCATCGCCGAGTCCCAGGCGTCGCGCACCTGGCCCACGATCTCGGTCTCGCCGAGCACGGCGGAGTCGAGCCCGGCGGCCACCCCGAAGAGATGGGAGATGACGGCCTCGTCGTGGCGGAAGTACACGTGCGGTTCCAGTTCGGCGGCCGGGACCCCGCTCGAGCAGACCAGATGTCGGCGAATCTCGTCATGGGCCACGTGGAATCGCTCGACGACCGCATAGACCTCCGTGCGGTTGCACGTGGAGAGCACCACCACCTCGCGGATGTCGTCGAGACCCGAGAGCAGATCGAGGGACCTCTCCAGCCGCTCGGCCGGGATCATCACCTTCTCGAGGGTTTCCACCGGGGTCGAGCGATGATTGACCCCGACGACGACGATGGACACGGGGGAATCCTACGCCGTGGCCGTCGAGGCGTCCCCACCCGCGGGAACCGACCGGAGACCGTTGTTGCGGCACTGCTCGTAGTAGCTGAGGATCTGCAGCTCGAGGGCCAGGTCGACCTTGCGGACGTTGACTCCCTTGGGCACCGCGATGACGGTGGGCGCGAAGTTGAGCACGGACCCGATGCCCGCGTCGACGAGGGTGTCGGCGGCCGCCTGGGCGTGCTGTGCCGGGGTGGCGACGATGCCGATGCGCACCTTGTGCTCGCGCGTGATGCGGGACAGGTCGTCCACGTGGCGAACCCGCACGCCGCCGACGATCATGCCGATCTTGGCGTCGTCGTTGTCGACGACGCCGACCACGTGGAAGCCGCGGTCGGAGATGGCGCTGTAGTTGGCGAGCGCCTGTCCGAGATTGCCGGCGCCGATGATGACGACGGGCCATGCCTGGTTGAGACCGAGTTCGCGCTGGATCTGGTACACGAGGTACTGCACCTCGTAGCCCACGCCGCGCGTGCCGTACGTGCCGAGGTACGAGAGGTCCTTGCGCACCTTGGCCGCGTTCACCGCGGCCAGCTCGGCGAGCTGCTCGGAGGACACCTGGCCGACATCGGAGGCGGAGAGGTCCATGAGGATGCGCAGGTACACCGGCAGACGTCCGAGAGCGGCCTCGGGAATGCGGCGGCGGGGGGAGTCCGGCACGGGGTCAACGCTATTGGCTCGCGCGCCCGTTCGGGAAGCCGTCACGCCCGCCCGTAGCCTCTTTCGACGTGACGTTGAACACCGCCCTGGCCGCCGCAGCGGCGATCGTGGCGGTGGCATTCGGGCTGTCGACCCTCGACAGATGGCTTCGGCGGCGACGCTCCCACGAGGGGGCCTGGACCGTGGCCATGGCGCTCTTCGCGCTCGCGGCGATGTCGCTGTGGTGGGCCGAGGCCCGCGGCTGGAGTTCGTCCTCGTTCCGGTGGTTCTTCCTGCTCGGAGCCGTGCTCAACGTGCCCTGGTTGGCGCTGGGCACCGTGCACCTGCTCGCCGGTCCGCGCATCGGCGCGCTGACGGGTCGCGCTCTCCTCGTGTTCAGCGGATTCGCGACGGGAGTCATCGCCGTGGTGCCGATGCGCGCCGACGTGGCACCCGACGTCCTCCCGAAGGGCAGCGATGTGTTCGGTGTGCTCCCCCGCGTGCTCGCCGCGGTCGGTTCGGCCCTGCCCGCCACGGTGATCTTCGCCGGCGCGGCGTGGTCGGCATGGCGCGTGCTGCGGGGACGGACCCCGGCCGTCACGGAGGCGGCCGTGCGCAACGTGGTGAACGCCCGTCGTCTCGCGGCGGGGAACGTCCTCGTGGCCGCCGGCGCGGCCGTGCTGTCGGCGAGCGGCTCGCTCGCGGGACGGCTCGGCGAGGACACGGCCTTCGCCGTCACCCTCTTGACGGGGATCGTCGTGCTGTTCGCCGGATTCCTCGTCGCGAGCGGCTCGGTCTCGCGCCGCTGAACCCGGCCCTCAGGAGAGGGCGTGGCGACGCACCTTGCCGGTGGCGGTGCGCGGCAGTTCGTCCACGAACAGCACCTTGGTGGGGCACTTGTACCTCGCGAGACGCGCCCGGCAATGGTCGACCACGGAGTCCTCGTCGAGGTGCGCCCCGGGACGCGTCACCACGTAGGCACGGACGGTCTCGCCGGTGTGGGGGTGCGGGGTGCCGACCACCGCGGCGGCCTCGATGTCGGGATGGAACGAGAGCGCGTCCTCCACCTCGCCGGGGTACACGTTGAACCCCGAAACGATGATGAGGTCCTTGGCGCGATCGACCATGAAGAGATGGCCGTCGTCGTCGATCGTGGCGATGTCACCCGTGAGCAACCAGCCGTCCGGAGTGAGCACGCGCGCCGTCGCCTCGGGATCGTTGAGGTAGCCGACGAAGACGTTGTTGCCGCGAACGAGGATCTCCCCGGCGTCACCGGCCAGCACGTCCTCACCGTTCTCGTCCACCACGCGCAGTTCCACCCCGGGCACCGGACGTCCGAT
>JBDLRG010000075.1:0-6256 GCA_039800125.1 Actinomycetota bacterium | reverse complement strand
GCGGCCCCTCGGGGCAGTCGACCCGCCGATGGCGTTGCGTGAGCGCCTGAGCCGGGAATGGTCGTAGCGCTGGCGGATGATGCCTGATGGACGGGGGTTCGATTCCCCCCAGCTCCACCACGACAGAATGAGCCTGATGGCCGACGAGTCACATTGGAACCAGATCCACTCGACGAAGTCTCCGAGCGAGGTGAGTTGGTTCCAGGACCCTCCGGCCGAGTCGCTGCGACTGGTGCTCGCAGACTCCTCCCCTGCCGATTCCGTCGTCGACGTGGGTGCCGGAGCCTCTCTGCTCGTCGACCATCTCCTCGACCACGGCTACGAGGACGTCTCCGTCGTCGACCTTTCGGCGGCCGCCGTCGACAGGGTCGGGCAGAGACTTGCGACCAAAGGCGCATCGGTCCAGACGTACGTCGCCGATGTCACGACCTGGACCCCTCCACGACGGTTCCGGGTGTGGCACGACCGGGCGGTGTTCCACTTCCTCGTCGATGTCGCACTGCAACGCGCCTACGTCGACACCGTCGCCCGCGTCCTCGAGCCCGGAGGCGTCGTCATCGTCGGCACTTTCGGACCCACCGGCCCGACGTCATGTTCGGGACTTCCCGTGCAGCGACACTCGATCGAGTCCCTGTCCGAGTCGTTCTCCCCTCTCGGCACACTCCTCGAGTCATCGGAAGAGACCCATCTCACGCCGTGGGGCGCGACCCAAGACTTCGTCTGGGCCGTGTTCCGGCGCCACCCGAGCATCGATTCCTCCTCGACGGCGACGGACTCGCCGACCGTCGAGAGTTAGAGCAGACCGAGCACGAGGCCCGCGAGGGCGAGGTGGTACGTCACCATGATGCCCACGGGGTGCCAGGCGCGTGCCCGCACGAAGCGCGTCTCGGCGATGAGGGAATCCGACAACAGGAACATGGCCGCGCCGCCGATCGCCACCGGTGTCCCACCGGCGACGGCGGCCACCGCCATGGCCGAGATGACCGCGACGTAGACCGAAACCGGGACGACGAGGTCGCCATGTCCCCCGCGGTGAAGGGCCCCGAGGAAGCGCCTCGCGAGGAGGGCCGCGACCGGGACGGCGACGACGAGACCGACGATCCAGCCCGTCGATGACGTGTCGTCGACGACGAAGCTGACCGCGAAGAACACCTGGGCGACGGCGAACGAGGCGAGCCCCGGCACGAATGCGTTGCGCGGCAGCATGAGGAACACGTCCCCGAGGATGCAGACGGCGAGCGCGGCGAGACGCCATCCCCACGGCGCCCCGTGGGTGACGTCGAGCGTGGCGGCCGTGGCGAGGAAGGCGGCGGTGGCGGCCGGCTTGCTGACGTACTCCAGCACGGCCCGGTCGCGGGCGACCGCGACCCAATCCACCACCGAAGCCAGAACCGCGACCGCGAGGAACACCGAGGCAGGCCCGCTCATGGCGTCTCCTCCGGCTCTATCGTCGCGACCGTCTCGCGGCGCACCCGAGCACGCTCGCTCGCCTGCGTCGCCGTCACCTCGGCGTGGTGCGCCCGGCACAACACCTCGAGGCCGCCCTCACCGTCGGGACCCGGGGAAAGATGATGATGGCACCCCGGCCCGTAACCGTCACCGTTGCGCGGGGTGATGTGGTTCACCTCGCAGTCCCGTCGAGCAGCTTCGCACCCCGCCCGCTCGCAGAAGTACTTGGCCCTTCGCTTCGCGGCGGAACGGGCATGGCGCCACACGTGGTTTCGCTCCCAGTGCCGTGCGCACCGATTGGTGCAGAAGCTCGTGCGTCGTGACGACGCGATCGGTTCATTGCACCACTGACACAGACCCTCATCGCCCTGCCAGGCACTGAGAGGACAGTCGATGCGCGACGATTCGGTGGGTGTCATGCGATCCCGTCGGGCCACGTCCCCACGCTACGACACCGTCGCACCCGGGGCGGGGCGAGCCGTGTCGGCGTGGCCCGCCGACGCACGGTCAGCGGACGAGGCTCTCCGGCCCCGGTCGAGCGGCGGCACGTCTCGCCATCACCACCGCGAGCACGACGATCCCCACCTGTGCCGGGAAGAACAACCACTTCACGGTCGACGGTCTCGTCGTCATGATGTTCTCGATGCTCCCGTTGATGACGACGAGCAGCACGAAGAAGAAGGCGAAACCATGGAAGGCGATCGCCCTCAGTGCGGCGGGGAGGGCCCCACGACGACCGGCACGGACGGCGAGGAGAAGCCCGATGATCGGGAACGCGAGCAAGGGCAGTGTCGCCGGCAGTTCACGCACGATGGTTCCCCAACCCCTGACGCGGGTCTCGTCGGCCAGGGTGGGACTCGTGTCGACGAGAGTGGCCCACACCGTGAGGAAGACGATTCCTGCGGGCACCCCGACCAGGAGCCAGTGGGAGAGCCTCGCCAGTCCGACTCCCGACATCCCGGGGTTCGGGGAAGATGTGATTCCGTCGTCATGCATGGACGGGACCATAGTTGCCGGCGCGATGTCCCGTGACAGGGCGGGGTCCGGCCAGATGCAACGGAATGCCCCCACGCCTCATTGCACGGCGAGGCTCGCGCGGAACTCGGCGTCCTCGATCTGTGCGCGCAACTCAGGCGGGACCTCGCTCAATCGTTCGAGGGTCACTCCATGGATGTCGCCGGTGAATCTGTACACGTGCGGGTAGTCGCCCACGACCGCGCCGCTGTCGAGCCCGACATCGAAGGTCTCGCCGCTGATGGAGAACACGACGGGAACCGACCTCTCCACCCGGACATGGCCCACGGGAGCGCCATCGATGCTCAGGACGGAGTCTCCGCCCCCTCCCCATCCGCCGTCGTAGGCGTGCTCGATAATCAGGGTCCGCCTGCCCGGGAGGAGGACCTGGCGAGAGACCGCCACGTAGTGCTCGTGCCCGAGCCAGTTGTAGTGGTAGCGGGGTCGTCGATCGGGTCCGACATAGAGGGACCAGCCCGCCATGTTCCCTCCCTGGGCGGCGATCACGCCCTCACAACCCTCTTCGGGCACGGTGACGTCCGCGGTGATGCGGAACGAGCAGTTCTTCAGGTTCACCACGGAACGCTCGGGCATCCGCCAATGGACACCCGAGTAGGTCATCTTCGTCACGCCGCGGAGCGCGTCGTGCACCGAGTACGCCCCACCGAGGGTCTGCCCCGGCTCCTTGAGCGGATACACGTTGTTGCGACGGGCCTCGGCATCGAACAGTTCCTGCATCGCGACGAGTCGCTCGGGATGGGCCTCGGCGAGGTCGACTCCCTGGGAGAAGTCGTTCCTGATGTCGTACAGCTCCCACCGCTCCTGTGGACCGTCGAAAGGGACGGAGTCGAATCGCTTCCACGGAACACGCCCATGGAAGCAGGAAGCGATCCACCCGTCGTGGTAGATGGCCCGATTACCGAACATCTCGAAGTACTGGGTGACGTGATTCTCCGGAGCGGACGCAGATTCGAGCGTCGGCAGCATCGACACACCGTCGAGGGGCATCTGCTCCAATCCGTTCACGCGGCCAGGCGGCTCGATGCCCGCGGCGTCGAGCAGTGTGGCGTAGAGGTCCGTCACGTGATGGAAATTGGTGCGCAATGCCCCCGCGTCCCTGATGCGTCGCGGCCATTGGACGGCGACTGCGTTGCGGGTGCCTCCGAAGTGCGAGGCGACCTGCTTCATCCACTGGAAAGGCGAATCGAGGGCCCATGCCCAGGCCAGGTTGAAGTGGTTCTCGCACCGCGATGAACCGAAGTCGTCCATGTGCTCCAGCAGCCACTCCGGCTCCTCCGGTATCCCGTTCTGGAATGACGGGGCGCTCCACGCACCGTGAACCGTTCCCTCGGCGGATGCGCCGTTGTCCCCGGTGACGTAGATGAAGAGGGTGTTGTCGGTCTGCCCCATCTCGTCGAGGGCGTCGAGGAGTCGGCCCACCTGTTCGTCCGTGTGGGCCATGAAACCGGCGAAGACCTCCATGAGGCGGGAGGCCACCGGTTTGTACCGGTCCGGATAGTCGTCCCATGCGGGCACCTCCGCGGGCCGCGGCGTGAGGACGGTTCCCTCGGGGATGACGCCGAGTTCGAGTTGCCGTCGGAAGATCCGCTCGCGCAGAGCGTCCCAACCGTCGTCGAAACAACCGGAGAAACGCTCGATGTACTCCGGCCACACGTGGTGGGGGCAATGCATGGCACCGGTGGCCAGATACGTGAAGAACGGTCGATGGGGATTCGATGCCCGCTGCAGGCGCATCCACTCGATCGCCTTCTCGGTGATGTCCTCGCTCATGTGGTAGTCGTCGCGACCCTCGTAGGGCATCACCGGCGTCGTCTGGTCGAACATGGGCGGTTCGTACTGGCTGGCCTCGGCGCTGAGTATCCCGTAGAAGCGTTCGAACCCCATTCCCGTCGGCCAACGATCGAAGGGCCCGGTCAGGGTCTGCTCGTGGACCGGCGTGAGATGCCACTTGCCGAAGGCTCCGGTGGAGTAGCCGTACTGCCGCAGGATCTCGGCGACCGATGCGGCCTCACCCGGGATGATGCAGTCGTAACCGGGGAAACCGCTGGCTCCCTCGGGGATGTTGCCCATGTGCACGGCATGGTGGTTGCGTCCGGTCAACATGGCCGCGCGCGTCGGGGAACACAGGGCCGTGGTGTGGAACTGGTTGAGTCGTACTCCGTGTGCCGCCACCCGGTCGAGGGCGGGGGTCGGCACCGGCCCGCCGAAGGTGCCGCAGGTACCGAAGCCGACGTCATCGAGCAGGACCAGCACGATGTTGGGTGCCTCGGGCGACGGGAGGGGGACGTCGGGCCGACGGGGTTGTGACTCGTCGATGAGTCGGCCGGTGACCCCGGTGAACGGCGAGGAGGGAAATGGAATGGCGGGTCCGGTGGGAACCTGGGGCGACCTCGCGTTCATGTCGTCCTCAGACCGGGAGACTCGGATGGTCGAAACATCCCCGGACCATGTCCACCACGGAGGGATCCCCGGTCACGGAGATCTCGGCCTCGGACCACCGGGTCTTGCCCCCGAGGATCGACGCGAACGTGCCGCGGGACATCGACGCCTCCGCGGTGGCGTCGCGACCGTCGGTCGGCACGGCCACGCAGTTGCGCACCCAGAGCCCCGCGGCTTCGCCGTCCACGGTGATGCGCAGATGGGCGTCCACGCCCTCGGCTCGCTCCGGATCGACCAGCACACGAAGCGTGTGAACGAGGTCGACGGACGAGGCATGAGCGATGGACCGCGCACCAAAACCGTGGGTGAGGAAACGGTCCATGGGCGTCTGGCCGTCCAGATGACGGGCGCGGGTGATCGCCCAGTTGCGAATGTTGGCCGCGGGGGTGCGCTCCGCCACGAGACGCAGCCCCCGAGCCAGCAGGTCCCGGTCGGCGCGGCTGGCCCCCTCCGAACGAGCCAGCCATGTGGCCAGTTCGACGCCCCATCGGATCTGGTCGGTGGCGAACGCCTCCGCAGCCTGCGCGGCGACTGCGTCCCTCCCCCCGAAGCCCGCGATGAGCCGGGCGAACCGCTCTCCGGGCTCGAGAGGAAACAGACGCGACTCCTCCCCGTCGAACCATCCGCGCAGGCCCGTGTAGATCTGGCGCAGATGGTGCTCCGCGACGCCGTATCGCTCACTGGTCAGGTGGTCCTCGTCGTAGAGGGCGGGAAGCGTGATGCGCGAGGCGATCTCGTCCATGGTCCAACCCTTGTTCATCCCGCGGACCGTCTGGTCCCACATGAACTGGATGGAGTCGCGGTACCGCCTCGCACGGTGACGGATCTCGTCGCGCCCGGACATGGGCGGCCCGTGGGTCGCGATGAGGTGCTCCGGGGCCCAGGCGATGATGTTGTCGATGCCGGGGATGAGCACGCGAGGATCGCGGTACTCCTCCCCGCGGATCGCGAACACGTTGAAGAGCAACGGCCAGACCGAATTGTGGATGCACACGCCCGTGTCGGGGAAGAAGAAGTTGATCGAGTCGTCGCTGTCGGTCGGTGAGTGCCGCACCAGCACGCGCGCACCGGCGATCGTCACCTCCCCTTCATCGGGCAGCTCCCGGGTCACCGGCAGGTGACCGGGTGTGGCGGGGGCATGGGCGGGATTGCGATATGCGAACCCGAGACCCACGTTGACGAGCGCGTCGTCTCCCTCGTCCGGCATCACGATGCCGAACTGTTCGACGAGACCCCGGGAGTACGCCGGGGCGATCTCGGACGACGTGCGCGCCCTGTTCGCCGCGATTCGACGATGGCCGTGCACCGGCAGAGGGTCCGCACAGTTGCCCTC
>JBDLRG010000074.1:0-3979 GCA_039800125.1 Actinomycetota bacterium | reverse complement strand
GATGGAGGATGGTCTGCCGAACAAGCGCGAGTACCGCCGATTCAAGGTGCGGGACGTCCCCGGCAACGACGACTACGCGGCGATGCGCGAGGTGCTCACCCGCCGGCTCACGGCGTACGTGACCGAACGCGACCTGCCCGCTGCCGAGCGCGGGGAGAAGCCGGGCAAGTTCGCGTATCCGCCCCAGCTCCTCCTCGTCGACGGCGGCAAGGGTCAGTTGGGGGTGGCCGAGGACGTCGTGCGGGAACTCGGTCTCGAGCACGAGATACCGGTGGCATCACTGGCCAAGAAGTTCGAGGAGGTCTACGTGCCGGGACGCCCCGAACCGGTGATCGTGCCGAGGGGCAGTGAGGCCCTGTTCATGCTGCAGAGGATCAGGGACGAAGCACACCGTTTCGCCAACACGTTCCACCGGGAATTGCGCTCGAAGCGCATGGTGTCGGGATCGTTGGAGGGGATCGACGGCCTGGGGGAGGTCCGGGCCCGGCGTCTCGTCAAGGACATGGGTGGGGTCAACGCGGTGAAAAGTGCCTCGCTCGAGGACCTCGCGCTGCTCACGTGGCTGCCCGAGTCCGTGGCGAGGGCTGTGCATTCACGGTTCCATCCCTCCTCCGAGGATGACGACGGGCGAGAATCGACCGATGACTGACGACGCCTCCGGCGCGGGATGGGAGGCGCACGCACGCTGGTGGATCGACGGGTTCACGGGCGGGGTGGACGCCGAATACGAGGAACAGATCATCCCGCTCGCCGTCGAGGAGCTGTCGGGTTTCGCGCGCGTACTCGACATCGGGTGCGGCGACGGACAGGTAGCGCGGGCGGCGGCCGCGGCCGGATGCGACGTGTTCGGGATAGATCCGGTGCCTCTGCACGTCGAGACGGCGCGAGCGAGGGGCGGCGGGCCGCGCTACGAGCTCGGCTCGGCCGACGCCCTGCCCGTGCCCGACGCGGAGTTCGACGCGGTCGTGGCGTGTCTGGTCTTCGAGCACATCGACGCCGTCGATGCCGCGCTCGCCGAGGTGGCTCGTGTGCTGCGTCCCGGCGGAAGATTCGCGTTCTTCCTCAATCACCCGTTGCTGCAGACCCCGGGAAGCGGTTGGATCGACGACCACATCATCGATCCCCCGGAGCAGTACTGGCGCATCGGGCCCTACCTCGTGGAGACGTCCACGTGGGAGGAGGTGGAGGCCGACGTGCGGATCCGGTTCGTTCACCGCCCCCTCAGTCGCTACGTCAACGCGATGTCGGCGGTCGGATTGCGGGTGGAGCGCATGGTCGAACCGCCGCCACCGCCCGGATTCCTCGCGCGCGCCCCCGAGTACGCCCTCGCCCACACGGTGCCGCGACTCCTCTACATGCGCGCGGTGCGGGGATGAACCGGAAGTAGCGTTCAACGGCGATGACCGAGATTCTCGTCGTGACGGGCCTGTCGGGGGCGGGACGCTCCCAGGCCGCCGATGATCTCGAGGACCTGGGTTGGTTCGTCGTCGACAATCTCCCCGTGGTGCTCATCGACAAGGTGGTCGAATTGACCGGCGAGGCCGGGGGAGAGATCGACAAGCTGTGCCTGGTGGCCGGCAACGCGCGCCATGCCGACGGAATCCTCGCGTCCGTCGATGCACTGCGCGGACAGGGTCATTCGGTGCGGATTCTGTTCCTCGAGGCCTCCACGCGCGAACTGGTGCGCCGCTACGAGGCCACCCGGCGCAAGCACCCCCTCGGGGACGGGCACGCCGGTCTCGAGGCCGTCATCGAGAGGGAACGAAACGTCCTCGCGTCGGTGCGAGAAATGGCCGACCTCCTCATCGACACCAGCGGGCTCACCATCCACCAACTCCGCCAGCGGCTCGGGGGTCTGTTCGGACCGGAGAATCCCGCAGATGCGTTGCAGGTGTCGCTCGTGTCCTTCGGCTACAAGCACGGCCTGCCCATCGACGTGGACATGGTGTTCGACGTCCGCTTCCTGCCGAACCCCCATTGGGACGAGGAGTTGCGTCCGCTCACCGGCGTGGACGGTCCCGTGCGTGATTTCGTTCTGTCGCGCGACCACGCGGTGGAGTACCTCGATCGGGTGGGGTCCCTCCTCGAGTTCCTTCTCCCGGCCTACGTCGCCGAGGGGCGCAGCTATCTCACGGTCGCGGTCGGCTGCACGGGAGGGCGCCACAGGTCGGTGGCGATGGCCGAAGAAATCGCCACGCGTCTGCGGCTGGTCGGCTGTTCGCCCAGGGTGTCCCACCGCGACATCGAGGTCTGACCACCCGGGGAACACGGGCGTCCCGGGACCCCGAACTAGGGTTTCGTGCGCACGGCGCCCCCGCGCCGCCCGTGAAAGGAACAAGACGTGACAGTTCGTGTGGGAATCAACGGATTCGGCAGGATCGGCCGCAATTTCTTCCGGGCGGTGATGAAGAGCGGCGCCGACATCGAGATCGTCGCCGTCAATGACCTCGGTTCCCTGAAGACCATGGCCCACCTCCTCAAGTACGACTCCGTACTCGGCGTCCTGCCCCAGCACATCGAGGCGGTCGACGGGGGAATCTCGGTGGACGGGCGCATCCTCAAGGTGCTGTCCGAGCGCGACCCGAAGGCATTGCCGTGGGGGGCCCTCGGCGTCGACCTGGTCATCGAATCGACGGGCATCTTCACCGACCGGGACAAGGCCGCGTTGCATCTCGAGGCCGGTGCGCCCCTCGTCATCGTGTCGGCCCCCTCGAACGGCGCAGACGCGACGTTCGTCTACGGAGTGAATCACCTCGACTTCGACCCCGCGGTGCACAAGGTGATCTCGAACGCCAGTTGCACGACCAACTGCTTCGTGCCGCTGGTGAAGGTGCTCGACGACGCCTTCGGCGTGGAGAACGGCCTCATGACCACCGTCCACGCCTACACGGGCGACCAGTCGCTCGTGGACGGACCCCACAGCGACCTGCGACGAGCCCGCGGTGCCGCCATCAACATCACCCCCACGAGCACGGGCGCCGCGCGGGCGACGAGCCTCGTCATGTCGGCGATGAAGGGCAAGCTCGACGGCACCGCCCTTCGTGTGCCGGTGCCGACCGGATCGATCACCGATTTCGTCGCCAACCTCAAGAGGCCGGCCACGGTCGAGGAGATCAATGCCGCCTTCCGCGCGGCGGCCGAGGGGCCGCTCAAGGGGGTGCTCGAGTACACCGACGCCCCGATCGTCTCCTCCGACATCGTCACGAACCCGCATTCGTGCATCTTCGACAGCGACCTGACGATGAGCATGGGCACCCTCGTCAAGGTGCTCGGCTGGTACGACAACGAGTGGGGATACTCGAACCGTCTCGTCGATCTGACACTCCACGTCGGCACCCGCTGACCCGGCCGTGGCCCGCGTTCCCTCCCTCGAGGATCTCGGTGACGTCCGGGGTCGCACGGTGCTTGTGCGCACGGACTTCAACGTCCCCATGGAGGGGCCCGACGACGCCCGTGTGATCACGGACGACTTCCGCATCAGGGCCGCCCTGCCCACGATCGAGTGGCTCACCTCGCGCGGGGCCCATGTCGTGTGCGCCAGTCACCTCGGGAGACCCAAGGGGGCCCCGGAGGCGAAGTACTCGATGGAGCCGGTCCGGCGCCGACTGGCCGAACTGGCGCCAGGGGTCGAACTGCGGGAGAACCTGCGCTTCGATGCGGGGGAAGAGGGCAACTCGCCCGACTTCGTCTCCCGACTCGTCGAGGGCGTCGACATGTACGTCAACGACGCCTTCGGGGCCTGCCACCGGGCCCACGCGTCCATCGTCGGGCCTCCGGCCACACTTCCCTCGGCGGCGGGTCGATTGCTGCATCGTGAGGTGGAGGTGCTCTCGGGACTGCGAGACCGTCCGAAACGGCCTTTCGTGGCCGTGCTCGGGGGAGCCAAGGTGAGCGACAAACTCGGGGTCATCGAGTCGTTGCTGCAGATCGTCGATGCCCTCGTGATCGGCGGTGGCATGTGCTTCACATTCCTGGCCGC
>JBDLRG010000073.1:0-3200 GCA_039800125.1 Actinomycetota bacterium | reverse complement strand
CTTCTCGGGGAACTGATACGGACCGTAATTGTTGCTGCAATTCGTGATGACGACCGGGAGCCCGTAGGTGCGCTGCCACGCGCGAGCTAGGTGATCGGAACCCGCCTTGCTGGCCGAGTAGGGCGATGAGGGGTCGTAGGGGGTGGTCTCCGTGAACAGGCCCTCGGCGCCGAGCGAGCCGTACACTTCGTCCGTGGACACGTGCAGGACGCGGAAGGCCTGCTGCGCGGCTGCGCCGAGTCCGCGCCAGTAATGCAGGGCTTCCTGGAGCACCTGGAAGGTGCCCACGAGGTTGGTTTGGATGAACTCGGCAGGACCATCGATGGACCGGTCCACGTGGGACTCAGCCGCGAGGTGGTAGACGTGCGTGGGCCGGTGAGTCTCGAAGAGCCGCCGCAGGACCCCGGCGTCGCTGATGTCGGCCTGCACGAACCGATGCCGCAGGTTCGCTCGGGCGTCCGCCAATGAGGCGAGGTTGCCGGCGTAGGTGAGCTTGTCGATGGTAACGACGGTGTCCTGGGTCTCGGCGATCAGCTGCCGGACGAGCGCCGAGCCGATGAAGCCCGCGCCACCGGTGACGAAGACCGTCGGCATCCTATGCGGACAACACCGCGCGCACCGTCGCCACGAGGATCCGCACGTCAGCGGCCAACGACCAGCATCGGACGTACCCAAGTTCGAGCTCAGCCCGCACCGGGTAGAGGACGGCGTGCCGGCCGTTCACCGCCCAAGCTCCCGTCATGCCGGGGCGTACGGACAGGAAGAGGCGTTCAGAGCCACGGTAATGCTCAAGCTCGTCGCGCACGACGGGGCGGGGCCCCACGAGGCTCATCTCGCCGCGAAGTACGTTCACGAGTTGCGGGAGCTCGTCGATGGACAGGCGTCGCAACCAGCGTCCCACCCGCGTCACTCGAGGGTCCACGGCATCCGGGAGGCGGTATCCGTTGGCGCGGTGACGCGCGCGCAGGCCGGGGTCGGCCGCGAGCATCGCCTCCGCATCCTGCCGCATCGAGCGGAACTTGAGACAGAAGAACTCGCGCCCTCCGAGCCCGACGCGCCGGTGCCGGAAGAGCGATGGGCCGGGCGAGTCGAGCCGAATCGCCACGGCGGCCAGTGCCATCAGCGGCGCCACGGCGATTAGCCCCAGCGCTGCGGCGGCGATGTCGAGCCCACGCTTGAGAGCGCCCTGCATCCGCGTTCGGCGGGCCGCCGCGAGCTGGACGAGCGGGCTCTCCCCCTGCCAGACGACCACCGGCTCGTGCCCCGCCACCACCTCGCTCGGCATCACGGCGAGGAGGCGGCACCCGTTGAGCAGGGCGATGTCAGAGACGGCGCGCATCGTCTCGCGCCCGAGACGGCCCGCGACGAGAACCACAGTCGCGGCCGTGGAGCGCAGGAGCTGATCGAGCTCCGATGCACGGGCGCTCACGTCCGGATCATCGAGTTCCACCACTACCCCCCCCGCCATCGCGAGGGGCCCGGAGCGGAGGACGGCGGGGTGCTCGAGCGCCCTCGGCACGTCCGCCGCCACACCGACCACCACGGCACGGCCAGGGGTGCCACCCGAATCCCACGGTCCCGGAGCGAGCCGCTCCGGGGACATGAGGGGGCGCGACGGCAAAGGCCGGTCGTGGGCGTGGCGAGTCACCTCTCAAGGATACCCGACGCGCCGGTGGTCGGCAACGCTCGCTGCCCTCTGTCGGACGCGCACGGCCTCGATACATTCGGGTATGCGACTTCGTCTACAGGCCCTCGTCATTGCCTGCCTCATGATTGCCGCGCCTGGCGGGGCGCAGGGGCGTGGGGTGACGCTGCATCCCGGCGATGTCATCGAGTTGAGAGTGCACCCCGAGGCAGGCCTCAGCGGGCCCGTGCCGGTGGACGAGCGAGGAATCGCCACCTTCCCGATTCTCGGGCCGCGTCCTGTGGCTGGGGTCGCTTGGTCCGAGGTGCGTGACGCCGTGATTGCCGCGTATCGCCACGAACTGCGCGATCCGGTGATCACACTGACGCCGCTGCGACGCATCTCGGTGCTCGGCGCTGTGAACAAAGCCGGGATCTTCCTCGTCGATCCGACCCTCCCGCTCGCCGGCGCGATTGCGCTCGCCGAGGGGGCGTCGGAGGAGGGCGACCTCCGTCGTGTGCGCGTGGTGCGAGAGGGACGAACGCTTGTCGCTGACGTTCCCGTGGAACGTCTCCTGATCGATGCTGACGTCCGCTCGGGCGACCAACTCTTCGTGGAGCGGCGTGGTTGGTGGGCGCGCCACTCGGCGACGATGGCCGGCGCGCTGATCTCAGCGGTGGCCATCGTCGTCTCCGTCAGCGCACGCTGACCGCCCCCGCGGTGCGGGGGGTCGTCACCACCCGCGCCAGCGGAGTTGGGCGTGCAACCCGAGTACATCGCGCCCGGACTCGAGCCGGGCGTTGAGGGTGTAGGTGGGCGCGATGGTGATGGTGAGGTCCGACGCGCCACGGAAGGTGAGTCGCTCGAATTTCAGCGCGTGCTTCACTTGCGGTGTTGCGGTGGTCCCAACGGCGCGGGACCAGTCCAACTCCAGCACCCGGTCCAGTCCCACCGTGTGCCTGCCGCGGGGTGTGTAGAGCGTGAACTCTGCGGTGAGGCCGGAGCCGGAATACGCGACGGGAGACCCGAGTATCTGACCACGGCTCGTGAGACCCTGTGGCGTCCCATTCAGGTGGATGTAGGGCGGAATCGGTTCGGAGAGTCCCCGCTGGCCACGCTCGTGATGGGAGAGGTCGCCATTGACGAGCTCCACCCGCAGGACCGCGAGACGGGACGCATCGGGACGCCATGAACGAGCGAATCCGAGAACAAGCGCCGTCAGGTCGTCAGGCTTTTGGACCAGCCAGCGGACATCGTTGGCGAAGTCCTCCCGGCTCATCTCGCCGTACACCTCAACGCCATCTGGCGCGAACGCCGCCCGGAAGAAGACCGACACGAAGCCATTTTCCCGGTTCGTGTTGATGTTCGTGGTCCCATCGTTGAGGATCCCCTCGAACGGTCGCAGGACCCGGTCGAGCGTGAGGCCCTCCGCCGGCCAGGGGCCCTGCACCTCTCGATTGCCCCCAACCGTGAGCCAGGGAATCCCACGCGGCACGAACGTGCCCGTGAGGGCCGATGTGAAGCGCCGACGTTCTCCCGACTGCACGGGGGACCACGTCGACTGGGCGATCTGCCC
>JBDLRG010000072.1:0-3453 GCA_039800125.1 Actinomycetota bacterium | reverse complement strand
CGGCGCGCTCGGCGAGACCGACGGGCGGCGGCCCCATCGGCAGACGGCACTCCCCCACGGCGAATCCGAGGTGGTTCATCATCACCTTGCTCGGGATCGGGTTCGGGTTCTCGTCCCCCGTCTCGAAGGCATAGCTCTCGAGCAGGACATCGTTGATGCGCCGAGCGAGCGCGTGGTCACCGGCGGCGAAGGCAGCGATCATCTTCTGATGCTCGGGGGCGCTCCAGTGCGTGGCCACGCCGATGACCCCGGCGGCACCGTGGGCGAGGAGGGCGAGGGTGAGGCCATCGTCACCCGAATACAGATCGAAGTCGGCGGGAGCCTGGGCCATGACGACGGCGGTCTCGGCCGGATTGCCGGCGGCGTCCTTGAGCGCGCGGATGTTGGCCACCTCGCGCGCGAGACGCACGAGCGTGGTGGTGGCGATCTTGCGCCCGGTGCGCACGGGGATGTCGTAGACGACGACCGGCAGGGAGGTGGCGGCCGCCATGGCGCTGATGTGGGCCTCGATACCCGACTGCGACGGACGGTTGTAATACGGACCGACGGCGAGGACGCCCGCGATGCCGAGGCGGCTCGCCTCGGCCGTGAGGTGAACCGAGTGGGCGGTGTCGTTCGAACCCGTTCCGGCGACCACGGGAATCGTCACCGCGGCGGCCACCTCGCGCCACAGGGTGAGCTTCTCGTCGTCGGTGAGGGTGGAGGACTCCCCCGTCGTGCCGGACACGACGAGCCCGTCATTGCCGTTGTCTGCCAGCCAGCGCGCCAGGCGCACCGCCTCGTCGACGTCGAGGCTGCCGTCGGCCGCGAACGGGGTCACCATCGCGGTGAGGACGCGTCCGAACAGGGCCATGCCTCATTATTGCCCGTGGGGACCGGATGTCACCTCCTTGCCCGACCGGAGCGAAAGGACACCAATGTGTCTCGCCCTGGTGACTCAGGCGTCGGGCAGGACGTGGTCGGCGAAGCGCTCCCGCAGGGTCTTCTTGGAGAACTTGCCCACCGAGGTCTTGGGCACCTCGTCGATGAACACCACGTCGTCGGGCAACTGCCACTTGGCGAGGCGCGGCGCGAGGTGGGCGAGCACCTCCTCGCGGCTGATCTCCTCACCGGGTCGGGGCACCACACAGGCGAGGGGCCGCTCGCCCCACCTGGGATGCGGCACGCCGATGACGGCTGCCTCGGCGATGCGGGGGTGAGACATCAGTTCGTTCTCCACGTCGACCGAACTGATCCACTCCCCACCCGACTTGATGAGGTCCTTCGTGCGGTCCACGAGCCGGATGCGCCCGGTCGGGTCGACCACGGCGACGTCCCCGGTGCGCAGCCAGCCGTCGGTGGTGAAGCTCTCCCGAGAACGGGGATCGTTGTAGTAGTCAGCGGCGATCCAGGCGCCCGCGCACTGCAGCTCCCCGCTCGTCTCACCGTCCCACGGAACCTCGTCCGTGGTGTCGGGCTCGACGACGCGCATCTCCACGCCGAAAGAGATGCGCCCGACGGTCGTGCGCAGCTCGGCTTTTTCCTCCTCGGAGAGCTTCTCGTCGGCAGCCGACAGGGTGCACACCGCCGCGACGGGGGATGTCTCGGTCATGCCCCAGGCCTGCAGAATCGGCAGGCCGGTCTGGGCGCGGTAGCCCTCGCTGAGGGCCTTGGGTACCGCCGAGCCTCCGCACGGGATCGCACGCAGCGACGACGTGTCACGGCCCTTCAACTCGGGCAGCACCGCCATCCAGATGGTCGGCACGCCGGCCGCCACCGTCACCTTCTCCTCCACGATGAGATTCGCCACCGCCGGCCCCGAGAGGTCGGGTCCGGGCATGACGAGGGAGGCACCGGATGCGACGCCCGCATGGGCCAGCCCCCATGCGTTGGCGTGGAACATCGGCACGACGGGGAGGATGACGTCGCTCTCGCGCACCCCGACCGAGTCGGCCATCATCGCGCCCATCGTGTGCAGATAGGTGCTGCGATGGCTGTACACGACGCCCTTGGGGTTGCCGGTGGTGCCGGAGGTGTAGCACATGCTCGCCGCACGGTTCTCGTCGACCGCACGCCAGCCGACCGGATCCGACGCCGCCACGATCGACTCGTACTCATGAACGGCGAACCCGTCCACGCTCGCGGGCACCTCGCCGCGCCCGTCGTTCATGAACACGAGGTGCTTCACCGTGGTGAAGGTGGGCAGCAACGGTGCGAGCAACGGGAAGATGGAGGTGTCGACGAAGATCACCTCGTCCTCGGCATGGTTGACGATGTAGGTGAGCTGCTCGGGGAACAGGCGGATGTTGAGCGTGTGCAGGACGCGTCCCGAGCACGGCGCGGCGAAATAGAGCTCGAGGTGGCGCGCCGTGTTCCAGGCGAACGTGGCCACGCGTCCGGTGTCGGAGATGCCGAGAGCGTCGAGCGCACCGGCGAGACGGCGCGTGCGGTCCGCCCATTCCCCGTAGGTGGTGCGCTCCCGACCCGTGGCGGTCGCCGTCACGATCGGCTTGTCGCGGTGGTACTTCTCGGCCCGGTCGAACAGGTACGAGACCGACAACTGGGTCGGCTGCATGAGGCCCTTCACGGCGATTCCCCCTCCGGGCGCGACCCCTCGCCGCGCCCGTGCTCACCGTAGCCCCGACCGCGGGGGCGGCTCCACGGCGCGGCGGTACCCTCGCTGTCGTGCGCAAGGCCGTCCTCGCCCTCGTGTCGGTCCTCTTCGCTGCCGGCACCATCGGCACCAACCTCGGCCCGGCCCTCGTCGACGAGCGCCCTTTGCTCGTTCTCCTGCTCAGTGCGCGCAACCGCAACCTCATCGGCTCCATCCCCTACGTGGACGCGCCCACCTTCTTCATCGTCGGCTTCCTGCGTCTCATGGTGGCCGCCGTCGCTCTCTTCCTTGTCGGACGCTGGTACGGCGAACGGGCCCTGCGCTGGACCGAGAAGCAGGTGGGCGAGCTGCCGGCGATCTACCACTGGACCGAGCGCGTCACGCGCCGGGCCGGCTGGGCCGCCGTCGTCGTCATGCCCGGCTCGAACATCGTGTGTCTGCTGGTGGGGCACCTCAAGATGGCCCCACGGCGCTTCGTGGCGCTCGCGGCCGCCGGCGTGTCGGGTCGGCTCGCCCTGCTGTGGTTCGGCGGTAAGGCGGTGGAAGACCAGATCGAGGGCGTCGTCGAGTGGGTGAACCGCTATCAGTGGTGGATCGTGGGCGGCCTGTTCGCGCTCAGCTTCGCCCAGACGGCCCGGCGCGGCGTGCCCAGCCCGCCCGTCGACCCCGACGAGGACGAACGCCCCCTCCCCTGAATCTCGCACCGACGTGCCACGACGCCGATCCGGCTATCGCACAGGTTGGCATCGTGCCCCGGAGGTGACAGGCTCGCCCCATGGCAACCACGCACTTCGGGGGCAACCCCGTCCACACCTCCGGCGACCTCCCCGCGGAAGGCGCACCCCTCCCCGCTTTCACCC
>JBDLRG010000071.1:0-2695 GCA_039800125.1 Actinomycetota bacterium | reverse complement strand
CGAGACGCCGATACGCATCGCGCACGCGGGGGACGAGGTCCGCGACGAGGGCGTCGCGGGCGTCACCGAGAGCCTCCCCCACCTCGGCGAGTTTCTCGTCCCACACGTCGAGTGTTTCGGTCGCGGCGCGGTCAAGCCGGCCGTGCGATTGCTTGAGCAGCGCATTGCGTTGGCGCAGGACGCGCTCGGTCTCGCTCACGAGCGCATCGTTGCGAGGTGACACCGCCACGAGCGCATCGTCCAGCATGTCGCGCCGGGCCCCGGGTCCCTCGTACACGAGCTGCAGGTCGGTGGGCGCGAAGACCGTGGCGCGCACCACCCCGAGCAGGTCCCGGGTTCGCGGGAGCCTCTGCCGGTTGACGAGGACCTTGTTCGGCCCGGTGCGGTTGATCTCGCATTCGACGAGAATCTCGCGCCCGTCGGAATGCACGACCGTCGCGCGCACATAGGCCGTGGCCGCGCCGTCGCGCACGAGTGCGTCGTGGGTGACGCCACGGAAACTGCGCAGGGTGGCGAGGAAGCCCACCGCCTCGACGAGACTCGTCTTGCCCTGTCCGTTCCTCCCGAGGACCGCGGTGACACCAGGTGAAAGATCGATGACGCTCCGGAGGTGGTTGCGGAAGTCGACGAGTTCGATGCGCCGGATCACCTCTCCGTCCTCCCGGGCGGCGTCACACGCGCTGGGGCATGAGGAGATAGAGGTAGGTGTCGTCCCCGACCGGGCGGATGATCGCCGGGCGCGAGGGAGACACCGTGGAGATGGTGACCTCCTCGGCGCCGCACTTCTCGGCGCCGACCGAGAGGTACTCGGGATTGAAGGCCACCGTGATGTCCTCGCCGTCGTAGCGACAATCGAGGTCCTCGGTGCTGGCCGAGCCGTCGGTGAGTTGCACGCTCAGGGTCATCCCCGACGACGACATCTGCACGCGAACAGGAGCCATGTCCGAGGACAGGACCCGTGTGCGACGGAGCGCGGCGAGTAGGTCGTCGCGGCCGACGACCGCGACGTTCGGCTTGTCCTTGGGGATGATGTTCTCGTACGGCGGAAAATTCGTGTTGACGAGCCGGGTGGTGAGCGTCATCGACGGCGACTGGAACGAGGCGTCGATGTCGCTGAATCGAACGTTCACGGTGTCGCTCATGTCGAGGAGGCGTTGCAATTCCGCCAGTGCGCGCGCCGGGATGAGGAACGAATCGCCGGGCTTGCCGGAGAAGCCGACGATGTCGCGCATGGCCATCCGATAACCGTCGGTCGCCACCAGGCGCAAACCTTGGTCCGTGGATGCGACGAGGACCGCGGTGAGGTTCGGTCGCTGCTGATCCGTCGAGGCGGCACCTACGACCTGGTCGAGTGCGGCCTTGAACTCCGAGGATGCGATCTCGAGGGGATCGCCCTCGGGAGCCGCCGTCCGCGGGAACTCGATGGCGTTCAGGGTGGGAATCGTGAACTGGGACCGGCCGCCCGAGATCATGGCCGTCTCCCCCGCCATTTCCACCGTCACCTTGCCGGACGGCATCACGCGAACGATGTCGTTGAGCATTCGAGCACTGACGAGACCCTGACCGTCGGTGTCCCCGCCGACGGCGAGGGTGAATTGCAGGGCGATGTCGTTGTCCGTGCTCACGGCGACGAGCGTGTCGCCGGTGAGGGTGAGTTTCACACCCGAGAGTGCCGGCGTCCCTGCGTTGCGATTCGAGGCGACTCGGGCGAGTGCTCCGAGTGCCTCGGCGAGGATTCCCTGTTCGCTGCGGAACTTCATCTGATGACCTCTCGATCGTTGGGGTCGAGCCGAGTGTACGTGGGGCCCGTTACCGACATCGGGGGTTCGTTCTCTTCTCTAATGGTGTTAATAGGTGCTGTGGATTGTGGAAAGGGTCCATCGGAGTCAATGAAAACGGCGAAGACGGGTGTGTGCGACCGGGAGGCATCGACCACATCTTTCACGATCGTCATTCGTGATCCTGTGGACCGGACCGATGTTGTCCACCCCGGTCCACAAGGCGTCAACACGGCGATCCCCACGTTGTCCCCGTCAGGAATTCTTGAGTCGCCCGATGATGTCGGTGACCTGCTCGAAGGTCTGTTTGTCCTCGCGCATGAGTCGCTCGACCTTCGTGACCGCATGGATGACGGTGGTGTGGTCCCGGCCGCCGAACAACCGGGCGATGGCCGGGAAGCTGAGGTCGGTCGTGTCGCGGAAGACGTACATGGCGACTTGGCGCGCCGAGACGAGAGGACGCTGGCGGGACTTTCCCTGAAGGGCCTCGACCGAGTGTCCGACGTACACGGCGATCTCGGCCAGCATCTCGCTGTCGGTGCGCGGCTTGGTGGCTGTGGCGGAGAGGATGTCCGCGAGTTGCGCCTGAGCCATGGCCACGGTTGCGGCCTCGCGGGTGAGGTTGGCGTACGCGGTCACGCGGATGAGCGCCCCCTCGAGTTCGCGGATGTTCGACGTCACGTTCGATGCGATGAACTCGAGCACGTCGGACGGGAGTGGCGTGTTGTCCCGCTCGGCCTTGTTGCGCAGGATGGCCAGGCGCGTCTCGAGATCGGGGGGCTGGATGTCCGTGATGAGGCCCCACCGGAACCGGCCGCGGAGGCGGTCCTCGAGGGTGGGGATGGCATCGGGCATGCGGTCCGACGAGATGACGATCTGCTTGTTCGCTCCGTGCAGCGAGTTGAACGTGTGGAAGA
>JBDLRG010000070.1:0-3053 GCA_039800125.1 Actinomycetota bacterium | reverse complement strand
CGCGCCGCGGCTGATCGCGTTCAGTCGAAGGCGAGCACGGGACCGTTCACGCGCACCCCGACCTCGGCCCCGACCTCGGGTAGGAGGGTGGCGTGCAGGCGCACCGAGACCTCGGGTCCGGTCGCCAGGCGCACGACGACCGTGCCGTCGTGACCGTAGAACTTGCGTGACACGACCGTTCCCGTGGCATCGGCCACCGAGGTCCCGACGATCTCGAGCTGTTCCGGGCGCAGCACCACGCGGATTCCACCCGCGTCGCGTCGACCGGTGAGGCGAACCTCGCCCATCGCCGTGCGGGCGACATCGCCGGCGGCCGACACCGTCCCTTCGAGCACCATCGAGTCGCCGACGAAGGACGCCACGTCGCGGGCGGCCGGCGAGCGGTAGAGCGACTCGGGATCGGCGGACTGGGCGATGCGTCCTCCGAGGAGGACCGCCACCTCGTCGGCGGTGGAGAGTGCCTCGTCCTGGTCGTGGGTCACCCACAGGGTCGTGGCCCCGGCCACTCGGATGATGTCCACCACGTGCTCGCGCACCTCGTCGCGCAACGAGGCATCGAGCGCGGCGAAGGGCTCATCGAGGAGCAGGAGGGCGGGAGAGGGAGCGAGGGCACGGGCGATGGCGATGCGCTGCTGCATGCCCCCCGAGAGTTGCGACGGCATCGACCGACCCGCGTCGGGCAGGCCGACGAGTTCGAGCATCTCGGCCACCCGGGCGCGGGCCGCCGCGGAACGACGATGCGCCAGGCCGAACGCGACGTTGGCGGCCACGTCGAGATGGGGGAACAGCGAGCCGTCCTGGGGGACGATGCCGACGTTGCGGTCCTGAGGGGCGACGAAGACGCCGTCCCCGGTCACGCGACGGCCGTCGATGTCGACCGATCCGGACTCCGGACGGATGAAGCCGGCGATGACCCGCAGCAGGGTCGTCTTTCCCCCGCCGGATGGGCCGAGCACGGCGGTGATCGACCCGCGACGCACGTCGAGTGACAGGCGATCGAGGACGATGCGGCCGTCGTAGGAGAGGCACAGGTCCGTGATCGCGAGTGCCGGGGTGGCGCTGTCGGTCATCGCGACGACTCCTTCACGGCGGAGAGTGTGCCAAGGATCGCGGTGGGAACCGCGGCGAGCAGGAGGATGGCGAGCGCGAAGGGTCCCACCGAAGCCCAATCCGACACGGTGGAGAAGTCCCAGATGCGGGTGGACACGGTGTCGAGGCCGGTGGGACGCAGCAGCAGGGTGGCGGGGAGTTCCTTGACCGCCGCCAGCATGACCAGGGCGAATCCGGCGACGATTCCGGGGAGGGCCACGGGAAGGGTCACCCGCAGGAACACCGCCACCGGACCCGCCCCGAGGGTGCGCGCCACCTCCTCGGTGCCCGGTGCCGACTTCTCGATCGCCGCCTTGAGGGCGGTGACCATGACGGGCAGGAACAGCACGACGTGGGCGAAGACCACCATGGGAATCTCCTGGTACAGCGGACGCACGGCACGGATGCCGACGTACACCACCGAGATGGCCACGACGATCCCCGGGAGGGCGTGGGTGACCCACGTGGAGGCCTCGACGATCCCGGCGAAGCGGCCGCGATGACGCACGGCGAGCAGCGCCACGGGGAGGGCGGCCAGCAACGCGGCCGTGGCGGCGAGCACACCGATGCCGAACGACGCCGAGGCGGCGGAGCGCACGGTGCCCCAGTCGACCCCGCGGGAATTGTCCCGCGACAGCCACGACACGATGCTCGCCACCGGCACTCCGATGGAGGGGAGGAGGATGGCGGCCGAACCGACGTAGGCGAGTGTGCGCACCCGTGCGCCCGGGCGCGGACGACTCCGTCCCGATCCGGCCTCGGTGCGGTTCGTCACGATGCGTCCGCGTGCGGTGCGTTCGCCGGCGGTGAGCAGCAGTGCGAGTCCCACGAGGACGAGGGAGAGGATGGCCGCACGCGCCGGGTTGAAGCCGGCCCGATACGCGCCGTAGATGACCCAGGTGAACACCTCGTGGCGCATCGCGGCCGGTGCCCCGAAGTCGCTGAGTGCGTAGAGCGCCACGAGCAGGGATCCAGCGGTGGCGGCGCGACGCACCTGGGGGAGCACCACGCGGACGAAGACGAGCGGACCGCTCGTGCCGAGCGAGCGCGCCACGTCCTCGTGCAGGGGGTCCATGCGCGACAGAGCGGCCACGACCGGGAGCATGACGTAGGGGAAGCAGGCGAAGGTGAGGACGATGAAGGCGCCGACGAACCCGGCGAGTCCCGGACGCCACGAGATCCAGGCGAACGCCGCCAGGTACGAGGGAATGGCGAGGGGGAAGGAGAAGAGGATGGTGAGGGGGAGCCGCATGCGCAGGCCCGCCAGAGTCACCGCCCATGCGGCGAACACACCGAGGACGGCGGAGGCGATCGTGACGGCAGCGGTGAGCAGGAGACTGCGCACCGCCAGGTCGAGCGTGCGCCGCTGCAGGATCTCTTCGACGACGAGATTCCAGCCGCGCGTGCCGGCCTGGACGGCGAGATAGACGAGAGGGACGAGGGAGACGACGGCCGACAGGACCGCGGGCGCCGACAGGGCGAGGGGCGCCCGCGACCTGATCATGGGACCTGTCTCCCTACCGCGTGAGGAGGCCCACGGACTGGAGCAGCTCCTGGGTCTCCTCGATGGACCGGAGATCGGAGAGATCGATGGCCGGGGCCTCGAGGTCGTCGAATGCAGGGAGCTGCTCGGGCTGCGTCGCGCCATCGACGAGCAGGTACTCGAAGGTCCTCGTGCGGAAGTACTCCGACGCCGTGTCGCCGAGGAGCCACTCGATGAACGCACGTGCCGCGGCGGAGTTGCCGGCTCCGGCGAGGATCCCCGCCCCGGCCACATTCACGAGGCCACCCGGGTCGCCGCCGGTGAGGTACTGGTTCTTGGCCTTCACCGCCGCGGCACCCTCGGCGGCGATCTTCTCGTAGAGGTAGTAATGGTTGGAGAGACCGAGTGCGATCTCACCCGAGTCCACCGCGTCGCGCAGAGCGCTGTTCTTCTCGTACACCTTGGGTTGATTAGCGGCGAA
>JBDLRG010000069.1:0-3418 GCA_039800125.1 Actinomycetota bacterium | reverse complement strand
CGGCTTCTCGGGCCGGGGGGGATGTGCGAGGCGGACATGGGCACGGTGCACAACCGGTGGAAGCCCTCCGAAGCCCTGGCCGAGGTTCGCGATCAGGTGCTGGCCGGGGCGAGCCTTCGAGAGGTGAACCTCCCCGGTTTCGGGCCGGTGCGACACCCCACCGTGGTCGACCGCCGCGCCTGACCCAGATCCCGGGCGACCCCGTGGAGACCCTGTCCCACCCCTTGCCTATATTTGTGAGATACAAAGACGTTCAATTCGTACGACTGGTGCCGAGGTACCGACCGTGGGAACACTGCTGGGGGGAATGGCATGAAGGTTCTGATGTGTCACCACTCGAGGTTGCTCGCCGACGCACTGGCGAACATGCTCGACGCGGTTCCCGGGTTCGAGGCCCGCGCCGTGGTCTTCGATGACGCCGATCACTGCTCGGTCGTGTGCCGGGAGGACTGGGACGTGGTGGTCATGGGCCAGGTGGCCCTGAGAGGACAGTGGGCCGACACGCCGTGTTGCCACCGCGAGGGTGCCGCGCACAAGAAGGTTCTCATGGGATCGGGAAGCTCGGTGCCGGTTCTCGTCGACGCGATGCACGCCGGATTCGACGACCTGCTCAACATCAACATCTCCCGCGACGAGATGGTCGACCAGCTGCACGCCCTTCATGCCGGTCAGCGACGTCTCGCCGACCATCCGTTCTTCCGCTACAGCGAGGTGCCCACTGAGGCCTCCCCGTCGCACATTCCGTGTCGCAGCAGGTTCGACATCGACATCGTGGCTCTCGTGGCCCGGGCCTTCTCCGACAAGCAGATCGGCGAGGCCCTCCACATCGCCCCCCAGACGGTGCGCAACCACCTCAGCCGCATCATGCGCGACGGGGGCTTCCGCAACCGCACCGAGATCGCCCTCGCCTGGTGGCGCGAGCACGGACTTCCCGAGCAGGGTGCGCCCCGGAGCGAACCCGACCCCGACTCTGACGACGCAGACGCCGTCACGGGCTGACGGCACGTCGCGAGGGTTCAGGTCGGATTCGACCGCCACAGCGAGCGGTCGAGCAGGGTGTCGGCACCCAGTTCGCGCTCGCCGCGCAGCACATCCCACACGTCGAGGAAATTGCGCACGTCCGCCACGTCGTGCACGCGGTAGATGCCCGAGCGGGTGTGCACGAGAGTGTGGGCGATGGCTGCCAGGGTGCCCGCGAGTCTCTCGCGGGGCGGGCGGCCGGTGATGGCCCCGATGAAATCCTTCCGTGACACCGGGAAGAGGACGGGTCGGCCGAGGGCCACGAGCCGGTCCACCGCTCGCAGCACCTCGACGGTCTGGGCGGGGGTCTTGGCGAAATCCGGCCCCGGATCGACCACCACCTGCTCGCGGGTCACACCCGCAGCGGCGAGGCGCGCGAAACGGTCGTCCATGAACTCGAGCACGTCGACCACGACGTCGTCGTAGAGGTCGGGGTCGGTGAGGCGCACCTTCGGTCGGCCGCGGTTGTGCATGAGGATGTAGCCCGCGCCGGCCGAGGCGACGACGTCGGCCAGTTCCGGGTGGAGGAGTCCCGAGATGTCGTTGATGATGTGGGCCCCGGCCGCGAGCGCGGCGGCCGCGACGGCAGGGCGGTAGGTGTCGATGCTCATGACGGCGTCGGTGTTCGCCTCGACCCACTCGATGACCGGTCCGATGCGGTCGATCTCCTCCTGCTCGGGGATCTCGGGCACCCCGGTGATGGCGGATTGCCCGCCGATGTCGAGGATGTCGGCTCCCTGCTCGAGCACCTCGCGCGTGCGCTCCATGCGGGCCTCGAGCGTGGCGTACCGGCCGGCGTCGCTGAACGAGTCCGGCGTGGCGTTGATGACCGCCATGATGAGGGGACGGTCGACCTCGAGTCGCAGGCCTCGGGCGAGCAGCAGTGTCACGGGATCGACCTCACGCACTGCCCACGGGTTTGGCATCCTCACGGGACTCCCCGGGATCGCCCGGAGCAACAGGGAATCGGTACACAGAGACGGGGTCGAGTCCCCCACTGGTCGGGCAGGGTCCCGATGACGGCGTCTCGTCCCAGCCGTAGGGCTCGCGTCCACTTGGGGACAGACGCAGGTGCGTGCACCAGAGCGCGTCGGGATTCTCGGAGTCCTCGGGACCGAATCGCCAAGAGGAGACCACGAGGGCACCGCGAGTCTCACGGACGGTGAGCTCGATGCCCTCGTAGGCGGCGACGAGGGTGGGGGCTCCGCTCGAGGACATGGCGATGATCTGCACCGAGGCCGGATAGTCGAAGGGATCGGCGTCGTCGTCGGCGAGTCGTTGCACGATGAGGATCACCTGGTCACCGTCCACCTCGGCCACGTGCAGGCTGAGAGACACCGCAAGAGGCGAGAAGGCCTTCTCGGTCCATCCATCGAGGATGCTGGCCGCGCGCCGGGTTCCGTCGGTGCGCAACACCCAAGCAGTCAGCGAGAACGGAACGTATGCCCGTCCGTCCTCGTCCGTCTCCTCGGGGTCCCAGTCACGTTCGGCGCCCGAGATCATGAACGCGCCGTGGCGCGTCGCGGCCACCGCGCAGACGTCGTTCGTGAGGTACTGGTCGAGGTACTCACACCGCAGGGTCTCCATGGGGTGGTCGAACTGTTCGACGACGTTGGCGTGGTCGAACCAGGTCAGCCAGGTGTCCGCGGGCCGGGTCGCCGATCCCGGTGAGTTCGGGGCGACGGTGATGTCGCTGGGGGCGGTCGCGGGGGAGGAGTCGACGAGAACGGAGACGGCGATCGAGGCGCCGAGGATGAGCAGGGCAGCGAGTCCGAGAGCGAGGTTGGTGCGCCGGGCCGAGCCTCGCGGCTCAGCCATGCTTGCGGTGGGCCATGGCGCCGAACCAGTAGCCGATACCGGTGGTGCCGCCGGTGGCGAGGGCGAGGGCGAAGGCGTCGCCCCCGGTCACCACTGCGAGGATTCCGCCCACGAGGAGGCCGGCGACGGTGAGGATGACGTGGAGGTTGTGCCTGGGATGTGCCATGCCCTGAAGGGTAGTGGCATGACGGTCGTTGCTACAGCAACCCGTGCTTTCGAATTGCGCGTCCGATGTCGGCAACGATGCCGGTCACCAAGGCATTGCCGATGAAAAAGGCACGGCGAGCATCGGTGATGCCGACGAGTTCTGTATGGCCGTCGGGAAATCCGCTGAGTCTTTCGAGCTCGACGGGCAGGAGTCGTCTCAGACGTCCGGATTTCGTCTGGATGACGTGCTTGAAGCGTGATGCCGAGCGACCACCTTCGCTCGTGATGATCGTACGCGACGGCTTGTCGCGAGGGTCGGGGAAGGCCATCGCCCCCTCGGCGTATTGGTACACGATGCCGTTCTTCTTGGTTCGCAGGAGACGTTTCGCACCCTTCAACTCCCGCCACTTCGCCACTTCATCATCGTCCAGGA
>JBDLRG010000068.1:0-4056 GCA_039800125.1 Actinomycetota bacterium | reverse complement strand
CCGGTGTCTGCCACTGCCGGGCGGCGTCGTGCCAGAGGTAGTCGGGGTGCAGGAGGCCCGCACAGTCCGCCGCCCACGACCGGACGAGGTCCGGCTCGTCGGCGAGCACGCCGAACACGTGACCCGCCCCCCAGTCGTGGCCGACGAGATGAACGGGTCCACCGGAATCCGCGGACAGGCGTCGGACCTCGGCCGTCAACCATCCGACGTACTCCCGGCGCGTGGCCCGCCACCCGGATGGCACCGCGGCTCCGAACCCGGGCGGCGACAGGCACATCGTGTCGTCGACGCCGCGATGGGACAGTTCGTCCCGCAACGGACCCCAGATGTCGTCGGTCTCGGGATTCCCATGCACGAAGACCTTCACCGGCCACCTCCATCGTTACGGATCGCACTGTATGCCCGCCGAGGCGGTTGCCCGGGCGGCCCTGCGGGCGCGCCATGGAGGGGTCGCAGACCCTTCACCCCGTGGAAACACGCCCGCAACAGTGCCTCCCTAGGTTCGCAATCACCGGTCATCGGGACCGGTCTCGACAACCTCACGGAGAAAACCTATGGAGAGCGCGAACGTCGCGTGGGTGCTGGTCTCGGCCGCACTCGTCCTGTTCATGACTCCCGGTCTTGCCTTCTTCTACGGAGGCATGGACAGGGATCGGAACGTCCTCAACATGCTCATGATGAACATGTATTGCCTGCTCGTCGTCCCCATCCTGTGGGTGGCGGTGGGCTATTCCCTGTCCCAGAACCCGGTCGACGCCGATTTCATCGGCGGCTTCGGTTCGCTCTTCCTGAAGGACATCTCGCTCGCCGGTGACGGCATGGGCCTCGCCACCGTGGCGTTCCTCGGCATGTTCGCGGCGATCACGCCGGCCCTCATCTCGGGAGCCGTCGCGGATCGCATGAAGTTCTCCGCTTGGGCGATCTTCGTCCCGGTGTGGGTGCTCCTCGTGTACGTGCCGGTGTTCAAGTGGGTGTACGGAGGCTGGCTCGGTCAGCGCGGCTCCATCGACTTCGCCGGCGGAACGGCCATCCACGTCAACGCGGGCATCGCCGCCCTCGCCGCGGTCCTCGTTCTGGGTCGCCGCCGGGCGGCCGCCGCCCCGCCGCACTCGATGCCCCTTGTCATGATCGGCACGGGCATCCTGTGGTTCGGCTGGTTCGGCTTCAACGCCGGCTCCGCCCTCGCCGCCAACGGCCAGGCCGCCCAGGCCTTCATGAACACGTTCCTCGCCGCGGCCGCGGCCGGACTGGCGTGGGTGCTGGTGGAGTGGCTGCGCGACGGACATCCGACGAATCTCGGAGCGGCATCGGGCATCGTGGCGGGACTCGTCGCGATCACGCCCGCGGCCGGGTACGTCTCGGGTGCCGCGCCGATCGCCATCGGCCTCGTGGCCGGTGTCGCGTGCTGCTACGCCGTGCGCCTGAAGCACCGGTTCGGTTACGACGATGCGCTCGACGTGGTGGGCGTCCACTTCGTGGGCGGCCTCGTCGGGTCGCTGCTCATCGGCTTCTTCGCCAACCCCGAGTTCTTCGAAGGTACGTTCGAGGAGGGCATCTTCTACGGAGGCGACGCCGGTCTGCTCATCGAGCAGGCACTTGCCAACGGTGCGGCCATCGTCTGGTCGTTCGTGCTCACCTTCGTCATCATGGTGGCGCTGAAGAAGACCATCGGAGTGCGCGTGTCCGAGGAGGCCGAGGCCGGTGGCCTCGACATCTCGGAGCACGGCGAGACCGCTTACCACGGAGGCCGGTGATCGGCCCCGGCCGGTTGCCGACCATCAACACACGGAGAGAATCACCATGAAACTCATCACAGCAATCATCAAGCCCTTCAAGGTGGACGACGTGAAGGACGCCCTCAAGGCGGCCGGAGTCCAGGGCATCACCGTCACCGAAGTGCGCGGCTTCGGTCGCCAGGGAGGACACTCCGAGACCTACCGAGGGAGCGAGTACAAGATCGACTTCGTTCCCAAGGTGCGCCTCGAGGTCGTCGTGGCCGATGCGGTGGCCGATGGTGTCATCGACGCCATCCGCACGGCGGCCGAGACGGGCAAGATCGGCGACGGCAAGATCTGGGTCACCTCGGTCGAGCGCATCGTCCGCATCCGCACGGGGGAGGAGGGCGACGCCGCCATCTGAGCAGCGTCCGCTCGACGACACGGGCACCGGGAGAGCATCTGCTGTCCCGGTGCCCTGTCGTTTCTCGGGGGTGGCGCTCCACCGGACGGGACGAGGTGCGGGGGTGGGGACATAGGGTGTGGCCATGAGCACCGACTCGACCCTTCCCGTCCGCACCGTGCGCGGCATTCGCTACGCCGTCGCCGAGCGTTTCGCCCCGCCCGTCGCGGTGCCGTACTCACCCGGCGACGAGCTGGGCACGTCGGGTCCGATGTGTCCGCAGCTTGCGGGGATGCTCGAGAAGATGCTCGGCGCCGACGTCTCGAACTCGAGCGAAGACTGCCTTTTCCTCGACGTCTTCGCTCCCGAGGGTGCCGCGCCGGGCAGCCTGCCGGTTCTCGTGTGGGTGCATGGCGGTGCATACCTCAACGGTTCGGGATCGGCGGCGTGGTACGACGGCTCGCGCTTGGCCTCACGGGGAACCGTGGTGGTGTCCATCAACTACCGCCTGGGTGCGTTCGGGTACCTCGGCACCCGCAACCTGGGATTGCTCGACCAGATCACCGCGCTCGAATGGGTGCAGCGCCACGTCACGGCCTTCGGTGGTGATCCCGGCAACGTGACGATTTTCGGTGAGTCCGCGGGAGGTTCGGCCGTGGTGTCGTTGCTCGCCGCCCCGGCGACGAAGGGTCTCGTGCATCGCGCCTGGTCGATGAGCCCATCCATTCGCCAACTGCGCGGCACCGAGTCCGCACGCCGGTGGGAGGCCGAGTTCCTCGCCGCCGCCGGGGTGGGAAGTGTCGAGGAGGCGCGTGCCCTGTCGGTGGAGGATGTGCTGGCGGCACAGGCCAAGGTGCTCGCCCTCGGCGGCGTGGAGTACGACATGTTCGCCCCGACCGGTGGAGGTGACGGCCTCCCCGACGACATCCTCGCCGCCGCCGCGGCGAATCCCGTCCCGTGGTGCGTGGGGACGAATCGCGACGAGAACCTCTTGTTTCTCGCCTTCGACCCGAACTTCGCCCGTGCCACTGTCGAGCAGTGGGAGAAGCACCTCGCCCGGGCCTTCGGTGACCGTGCCGCAGAGGCGCGTGCCGCCTACGAGGCCGCACGTCCGGGGGAGAGCCCACTCAACCTCATCTCGGCGGTGCAGACCGACCACGGTTTCCGTCGTCCGGCCCAGAAACTGGCCGAGGCGCGCGTCGCTACGGGCAACCCCTCGTGGATGTACTGGTTCACCTGGGCCTCGCCGGCCTTCGACGGGTTGCTCGGCTCGGCACATGCCCTCGACATCCCCTTCGCCTTCGACAATCTCGATGCACCGGGTTCGGGGCTCATGCTCGGGGACGCGGGGCTCGACGGTGCCCGGAACCTCGCCACCAGGTTCGCCGACGAGATCGTCGGATTCGCCCGCACGGGTGTCGCGTCGTGGCCGCGCTTCGACGTCGACAGGCGGCCCACCCTGCGACTCGACGTCCAGACCGAACTGCTGCACGATCCCGAACCGGCGCTCCGCGCGCTGCACGACTGATCATCGGTCGTGGCGCCATCTGACCGCCTACCGGGGGGCTGACGTGCCGGGGGGTACAGACGCCAGGCCCGACCTGAGGGAGAGGTACCGCGAGGAGCGTGACAAGCGACTGCGCGTCGACGGCAACGACCAGTACCTGGAACCGACGGGTCGTTTCGCCCATCTCCTCGAGGACACCTACACCCGGCCCGCGCCGCGCTCGTCGTTGCACGAGGACGTGGAGGTGCTCGTCGTCGGCGCCGGCTTCGCCGGCCTCGTCACCGCGGCGCGCATGCGTCAGGCGGGCATCGAGGACGTGCGCCTCGTCGACAAGGCGGGGGACGTCGGCGGCGTCTGGTATTGGAACCGGTATCCGTGGGCGATGTGCGACACCGCAGCCATGATCTACCTGCCACTCCTGGAGGAGACCG
>JBDLRG010000067.1:0-4871 GCA_039800125.1 Actinomycetota bacterium | reverse complement strand
CCATCGACGTCGTGCGCTCCGGTGGCGACGCCTGCACGGTCGTCGGCATCGGCGCCGGGTCCTCGGCGGCCGCGGTCATCGAACAGGCCCGTCAGCTGCGCCCCGAGGTGGTCGTGGTCGTCGACGACGACGCGCGGCGGACCGTGGCCGAGGCCCTCCCCGGCGTGCGTGTGTCGGGAGACCTGCTCGATCTCGTCGAAGTGGCCGACGTCGTCATCAACGGGGTCGTCGGCTTCGCCGGCCTACCCGTGACCATGGGCACTCTGGCAGCCGGGCGTCGTCTCGGTCTGGCGAACAAGGAGAGCCTCATCGCCGCCGGCCCGGTGGTGAACCCCCTGCGCTCCACACCCGGAGCCGAGCTCGTCCCGGTGGACTCCGAGCATTGCGCCCTGCACCAGTGCCTGCGCGCCTCGCACCGACCCGGCGCCGAGGTGGCCCGGCTCGTTCTCACCGCGAGCGGTGGCCCGTTCCGGGGGAGGGATGCCGGGTTCCTCGCCACGGTGACGGCTGACGCCGCTCTGGCCCATCCGACGTGGAAGATGGGTCCCAAGATCACCGTCGATTCGTCGACGCTCATGAACAAGGGGCTGGAAGTCATCGAGGCACACGAACTCTTCGGGACCGGGTTCGACGACATCGACGTCGTCGTGCACCCCCAGTCCGTGGTGCACTCCATGGTCGAGTTCACCGACGGCTCCACCATCGCCCAGATGTCGATGCCCGACATGCGCCTGCCCATCGCCTATGCGGTCGGTCACCCCGACCGATGGACCGTGCCCTTCGGCCGCATCGACTGGTCGACGTTGTCGCGTCTCGACTTCGAACCCCCGGACCGCGGGAACTTCCCGTGCCTCGACCTGGCCTACGCCGCGGGACGTCGCGGCGGAACCGCGCCGGCGGTGTTGTCGGCGGCGAACGAGGTGGCGGTGGAGGCATTCCTCGCCGGCATCATCGGATGGACGTCGATCGCCTCCGTCGTCTCCACGGTGATGGAAAAGTGCGCCACGTCCGAGCCCCGCGACCTCGAGGACGTGCTGGCGGCCGATACCGAAGGACGCGCGATCGCCCGCGCGGTGGTGGAAGGACTCACGCGATGAGCGATTGGTACCAGAGGATGCGCACCGAGATCGCCGCCGGCGGCGGCCTCGTCGAGAAGGACGTCGTCTCGCCCGGGGGACGGGCCACCGGGCTCGTCATGCTCGGTCTGCTCGGATGGCTCGCCTGGGCCAGTCCGTGGGCATTCGTGTTCGTCGTGGGACTCCTCGTGAGCGTCTTCCTGCACGAGGTGGGGCACTGGTCGACCGCCCGGCTCACCGGAATGAAGGTGACCCAGTTCTTCATGGGCTTCGGCCCGCGCGTGTGGTCGCGACGCCGCGGTGAGATCGAGTGGGGCGTGCGCGCCCTGCCGCTCGGGGCGTTCGTGCGCATCATCGGAATGAACAATCTCGACGAGGTCGAGCCCGCGGACGAGCCGCGCGCCTACCGCTCGAAGTCGTTCCCGAGGCGCCTCCTCGTCATCACCGCCGGCTCGCTCATGCACATGGTCATCGCCTTCGTGCTGTTCGCCGGCGTGTATGCGACGGCCGGCAAGGAACAGAACACCGGGGTCGCCGTGGTGCGTGACATCGTGGTGGACGGCCCGGCCCAGCGCGCCGGCATCACCCTCGGCGACGAGATTGTCTCCATCGACGGCGAACCGATCTCGTCGTACGAGACCCTCGTCGAAGTGGTGCGCGCCCGGCGTGCCGGTGACATCGTGCGGGTGGTCTACGACCGCGACGACGTCGAGCGCTCGGTGGACGTGGAACTGGCCGGCAACCCCTCGATCGTCGGGGTCGGCTACCTCGGAGTCGCCGCCGACGACTGGGGTTGGGAGCGCCTGGCGCTTCCGGATGCGTTGTGGCAGGGCGTCGCCGACATCGGCACCATGGCCGGCCGTTCGGTGACGGGCGTCGTCCAGGCCCTCAATCCCGTGAATTCCCTGCGTCATCTCACCGACGACACCGGCAGCATCGAGAACCGCCCGGTCACGGTCGTGGGCATCAGCCAGATCAGCTCCGACGTCGGGCGCTTCGACGGACTCAAGGGCATCCTCGTGCTGCTCGCCTCCATCAACGTGTTCGTCGGGGTGTTCAACATGTTCCCGCTCCTGCCCTTCGACGGCGGCCACGCGGCCATCGCCGTCTACGAACGCATCCGGTCGCGGGGCGGTCGGGTCTACCGGGCCGACATCTCCAAGATGGTGCCCGTGGCCACCACGGTCATCGCCCTGCTGGCGGTGCTCATGCTCACGGGCCTGTGGCTCGACATCACCCGGCCCCTCGGCTGAACGACACACCCGAACCCGCGACGTTCCGGGCCCTCGACCTGACACAATGACGACGATGTACGAGCGTCGCAGCACCCGCCGAATCTCGGTGGGCAAGGTCCCCGTCGGGGGAGGATCGCCGATCTCGGTGCAGTCCATGACGACGACCAAGACGTCCGACGTCGAGGGCACCCTGCAGCAGATCTATGCACTGGCGGCTGCCGGGTGCGACATCGTGCGCTGCACCTGCAACGAGATCGAGGCCGCCGAGGGTCTCGCCCAGATCGTTCCCCGGTCGCCCATCCCGATCATCGCCGACATCCACCACCAGTACCGCATGGCACTCGCGGCCATGGAGGCCGGCGTGCACGGCCTGCGCCTCAACCCGGGGAACATCCGCAAGCCCGAGCACATCAAGGCCGTGGCCAGCGAGGCGCGTGACCGCGGCCTGCCGATCCGCATCGGGGTGAACGGTGGCTCGCTCGACCCCGCCCTCTACGACAAGCACGGCGGTCTCACGGCCGCGGCCATGGTCGAGTCCGCCATGCAGGAGATCGCCTACTTCGAGGAGGTGGGCTTCGAGGCGTACAAGATTTCGGTGAAGGCCAGCAATGTGCCCCTCATGGTGGACGCCTACCGCATGCTCGCCGACGCCATCGATGCCCCCCTGCACCTCGGTGTCACCGAGGCCGGGCCTCCGCCCGCGGGTCTGGTGAAGGCGACGGCGGGCATCGCCACACTGCTCCTCGAGGGCATCGGTGACACCATCCGCTACAGCCTCACCGCCGACCCGGTCGAGGAGGCCCGCGCCGGTCGCCAGTTGCTCGAGGCACTCGGTCTGCGCGAACGCAAGAACGTCGACCTCATCGCGTGTCCCAGTTGCGGGCGCGCCGAGATCGACGTCATCGACGTGGCCAACAGGGCCATGGAGGCCTTCGCCGACCGCAAACTGCCCTTGCAGATCGCCGTCATGGGCTGCGTCGTCAATGGCCCGGGCGAGGCCCGCGAGGCCGACCTGGGCATCGCGGCGGGGAACAAGCGCGGTCACCTCTTCGTCAAGGGTCGCAATGTCGCGGTCGTCCCCGAGGACGAGATGGTGGAGGCCCTCGTGGAGTGGGCCGAGTTCATCAACGAGCACGGCACCGAGGCGGCCATCGCCCGTGCCGACACGGCGCGCGCCGAGCGCGAGGCCCAGCGCGACCGCTCGACCCTGCTCGACGAGAAGGGCGAGGACGCGAACCAGTCCGCCGAACGCATCGTCGAGATCCGTCGCACCGCCGGCGACGCGTGAGCCTCTAGGGCCGGTTCTCCTCCACGATCCACAGGCGTCCTCCCGCGGGGACGCCGTCGTCGAATGCGGCTCCGAGCGTGCACGTCTCGCCGGGCGCCACGAGGATCGCCGACGGTTCGCGCGCCCCGGTCACCGCGCCGTGCTCACCGAAGCAGATGCGCCACCGGTCCGATGCGGGCAGGACATCGCCACCGCGCCAGTCGAACGCCGACACGGTGAACACGGGGGAGGGCGAGGGCCAGCGCACGAGGGCGCCCTCGCGCACGCCCCGCACGACGGGATCGTCGATCGGCGCGGTGTCGACGATGGCGAGCAGTTCGGCCACGTCGACAGGCTTCGTCGTGAAGCCGGCACGCACGACGTTGTCCGACGAACGCATCGCCTCGAGCGCGGTGCCCCCCAGATAGGCGTGCAGGTTGCCGGCTCCGAGTGCGAGCGACTCGCCGGGTTCGAGCACGACATGGTGCAACAGTGCCGCCGCGCGCAGTCCGGGGTCGCGCGGGTAACGGGCGGCGAGACGGGTCATCCACGGGTCGCAGCGCTCGAGGGTCGGCGACTCGTCGAGGCCGAAGGCCCACTCCAGGTATCCGCGTGTGCCGAGAGAGGCGAGACGCTCGGCCTCCGCGCTCCAGCCCCAGCGTCCGAGACGCTCGTGGGCGGCTCCGTCGGGGAGGAATCCGCACAGGGCCTCGAAGCGCGTGAAGGCCACCACCTGTTCGGGTTTGTCGAAGGGGTCCCGGTACATGCGCGCGGCGGCATCGCGGGGGACACCGGCGGCCTCCTCGCGGGCGAAGCCGTCGCGGGCGCGGGCCGCATCGGGATGGGTTTGGAGCGAGAGCGGTCGCGCACAGGCGAGGATCTTGACGAGCACCGACATCTCCCCGGCCGCATCCGAGAGCAGCGGGCCGTCGGCCGAGTCGAGATGCGAGGGCGCCTGGGGATGCGTGCCGAACCACACCTCGGCCCAGGGACGACCGTCACGGGGCGCACCGAGCAGGTCCGGCAGGACGTTCTCGTCGCCCCAGTCGTAGTGCCGGACGGTTCCCGCGATGAGGCGCGGCATGCTCACCGCTCCGCGGTGCGGCACAGGGCGACGACGCGGGCGACGGCGTCGGTCACCGGCACCGTCTCGTTCGAGCCCGCGAAGCGGTCGCGCACCTCCACGTTGCCCTCGGCGAGCGACTTGCCCACCACGACGACGACGGGGATGCCGATGAGCTCGGCGTCCTTGAACTTCACGCCGGGCGACACCTGGTTGCGGTCATCGACGAG
>JBDLRG010000066.1:0-3778 GCA_039800125.1 Actinomycetota bacterium | reverse complement strand
CGACCTGGTGATGTTCGCACTGCTCGTGCCCCTGGCGTGAACCCTTCCTCGGCCTGCAGGTCGACGATGGTCCGACCGACGACGCCTTTCTTCCTCAGCGGGACAACTCCTTCGCCAGAGTCCGCCATCGTCGCTGGCGCACTGCATAGAAGCATCTGGCGTAGATCGCCACGAACGGTGTGAACACACCTGCATCAATCGAGATCCGGTCGCGGTAGATGCACGACCGACCGTCCACCGGCGTGACGATGATGTCGTGGTCCCATCGTCTCACCACCCCGCCCTTCTCGCGGGAACTCAGCGTCCGACTCGTGTCGTTGATGCCCGACACGTGGAGGTGATGCCGGGAGAAGGGAATGACCCCGAACAGGAACACCCAGCCGACCACGGTTTGTCCTTCGCGCCACTCGTCGACGCGGGTTCTGAGGACGGGCATCGTGATCAGGCCACGAGTCACCCTTCGGAAGGCCACCGGGGTCTTGACGGCTGCCCACACGGCGTCGGCTGATCCTTCGAGTCGGGAGGAAATGTCGACGACGGTCACCCCCACATGATGCACGTCACTCCCGCATTCGTCCACTCGCATTCGAAGAGCGACGACAGTCCGCACATGTCGTCCGTTCCCCGGTCATCACCCCGGGCGGGTCCGCCCTGTCCATGGTCGACTCAGCCTCGGTGGTCGGCATCCCTGGCGCCATGGACGTCCCGCCCGGCCACATCCCGCACCGCCACGGGCACATCCGCCCCGGCATCGACGGTGGCCACCGGCTGCCCGAACCGCGCGATGATCGGGAGATGTCCCGACCAGACCGGGACGACCTCATCCTCGACGTCGTTCACGGCACCGCCTGATCGCACCTTTCCGGACATCTCGTCGAGCGACAGAGCCACGATCCTCGTCGCACGGATCTCCCCCGGTGACAGCGACCTCGTTGTCTCCCATGTGGGGACGATGTGGTCCGTGATGAGGCGACATGCGAGGAGCACCTCGTCATCGTCGATCACCCTTCTCCCCCTGCCACGCACGACGACGGACCGGTAGTTCATCGAATGATTGAAGGGTGTCTTGGCCAGCACCAGACCGTCGACGATGGTCACGGTGGCGCAGATCTCGGCGTCGACAGAGAATGCCAGGAGGGAGTTGGCCTGGGCCCCGTGGAGGTACATGGTGTCATCGCTGAGCCCGTATGCCATCGGAAGGACCACCGGCCCCGAGTCCGTCACGACACCCACGTGGGCGACGATGCCGCGACGGAGGATGTCGAGGGTCGCCGACCGCTCGTATCTCGCCCGCCGGGCACCACGTCGCACCGTGGTGCGCGCACTCGCGGGACCGGTCGAGGACGGTTCGTCGGACATACCGGAAATGTAGGTCGGTTCCGTGGGGGAACCCCTGCCCGTGCGGACCCGGTCTCAGGAACCGAGGGTGCGCCGGGGTCGGCGCACCAGCTCCCCCCCGCAGTTGGGGCAGACGGCGGTCATCCCCGCGCAGCACTCGAGGCAGAACGTGCATTCGAAACTGCAGATGACGGCATCTCCGTCCTCCTGGAGCGTCACGGAGCATTTCTCGCAGGTGTCACGCATCTCGAGCATCAGCATCATCCTCTCTCGACCACAACGCGTCGACGAATCTCTGGTCCTCGTCGAAGAGCCAGCATTCCCGCAGTCTGCCGTCCTCGACCCGATACAGCAGGATCCGTCGTACCCGCCGGGCAGGTTCACCCAGGTCCTCGATCACCACCAAGGCACCCATGGATGCGCCCACGAGCACGTCCTCGACGTCGATCAACCTCCGTGCAGTCCGCGACGACGCGAGACCGAGGACCGTGAAGACCTCGTCCTTGCCTCGGTGGGACCCAGCCAACGGACTCTCACCCATGTAATGGAGTTCGATGTCGTCGTGGTACGACGCCAGGACGGTCTCCAAGTCCGACGACAACCATGCCTCGGCGTACTTGCGGAGCACGGCGGAAATCTCTCCCGTGTCGCTCATGGCACGACTGTAATCGCAACGAGTAGGTCGGCGACGAGCGGTCCGGCCACCCCGCCCACGGAACCCCGGACGACGGCTTCGGAACCGAACACGGGTGCTCCTCGGAGCCTCTGCAAGACTGACGGGATGAATGCGATGGGTTACCTGGGTGCTGTCATCTCCATGTTCGCCGGATGTCTCGGACTCATCTGGCCGCAACACGTGAGCCGAACGGTCGGTCTTCGGATTCCCGGACGGCTCGGACAGTCCGAGGTTCGTGCGACCTATGGCGGACTCTTCATCGGTGCGGGTGCTGCCGTCCTGTTGATCGCCAACAGCGACGCCGCACTCGTGCTCGGTGCGGCATGGGCCGGAGCATTCCTGGCACGACTCATCTCTGTCGTCATCGACAATTCACGAACGAAGGAGAACTTCGCGGGCCTGATCATCGAAGCCGTGATGGCGGTGCTCCTGATTCTCGCCTGAGATTCCGGATGCGCTCCCTGGGAAGCCACCCGAGTCGACGGCGATCACCCGGCCCGGTCATGCCGCCCGCAATGAACACGTGATATGACTACTGTTCCGTGGCGCTCAAGCCTGCCACCCGCCCGACGAGCCGGAGGTTCCCGTGTCTGGACGCATCACATCGGCATTCGCGCGTCATTCGACGGCTCGTGAGGTGGCCGCGGGTCGCGACCTGCAGGGCGAGACGATCATCGTCACCGGCGGAGCATCCGGGATAGGTGTGGAAACGGTGCGTGCCCTGGCCGAGGGTGGGGCGGACGTTGTCATCGCGGCCCGCAAGCCCGATCTCGCCCAGAGCGTCATCGCCGATATCGACACGACGGCACCCGGGCGGACGAGCTTCGCGATGCTCGACCTCTCCGACCTTTCTACTGTTCGTCGGTTCGCCGAGCAATGGCGGAACCGACCGCTGAACGTCCTCGTGAACAACGCCGGAGTGATGGCCTGCCCACATGACCGCACGAAGGACGGGCTGGAGATGCAGATCGGCACCAATCACTTCGGGCATTTTCTTCTGGCCACCCTGCTGGTTGCGGCCCTCGAGGCGGGCGCCGGGGCCAGCGGGCATCCTTCTCGGGTCGTGTCGCTCTCGTCGATCGGCCATGTTCGCTCTGACATCCGCTGGGAGGATCCGCACTTCCGACAGGGCGACTACGACAAGTGGGTCGCGTACGGCCAGGCGAAGACGGCGAACGCGCTCTTCGCTGTGGGCATGACGCACCACTTCCGGGACCGGGGCATCCTCGCCAACTCCGTGATGCCGGGCGGAATCCTCACGCCACTTCAGCGCCATCTGCCCATCGAAGAGCAGAGGGCGATGGGTTGGCTGGACAAGAACGACCAGCCGGTCGCCGGATTCAAGAACACCGAACAGGGCGCCAGCACGAGTGTGTGGGCGGCGGTCGGACCGGAACTCGACGGCGTCGGTGGCCTCTACCTGGAGGACTGCGCCGAGGCCGCCCCATGGACACAGGAGAGCCCATGGACCGGCGTCAGGCCCTATGCGCTCGACGCGGACAGTGCCGAGCGGCTGTGGACCCTGTCATTGGACACCGTCACCGCCGCGGCCGGAGGCGCACCGGGGATGTGATCGTCGCCCGTGCAGGTCAAAACTCCGCTGACCACACGGATTCTGTCGGGTCTTGACTCGTGGGAACAGTATCTCCGAGTCGAAATTCTGCGGGTGGGTGCTGCGACCAGGGAGGCACGCCACAATCGGTTTGGGCGACTCAATCCAGCAATCCAAGACTTACAGGGCATCCTGCCAACCCAAACAAAGGA
>JBDLRG010000065.1:0-2540 GCA_039800125.1 Actinomycetota bacterium | reverse complement strand
CACGAGTCCTCCGACGACGCCGGACTGCGGCCCCGCCGACTCGACGAATTCGTCGGCCAGAGGGAGTTGAAGGAGCACCTCGACATCGTCCTCGGGGCGGCACGCATGCGTGGGCAGGCTCCCGACCATCTGTTGCTCGCGGGACCGCCCGGGCTCGGCAAGACCACGCTCGCCGGGATCGTCGCAGCGGAGATGGAAGTGGCACTTCACGTCACGAGCGGCCCGGCACTCGAACGGGCCGGGGACCTCGCGGCCATCCTCACGAAATTGGGCGAGGGCGACGTGCTCTTCATCGACGAGATCCATCGACTGTCCCGATCGGTGGAGGAGATCCTCTATCCGGCGATGGAGGACTTCCAGATCGACATCGTCGTGGGCAAGGGGCCGGCGGCCTCGTCCATCCGGCTCACCTTGCCTCGTTTCACACTCGTGGGAGCCACCACGCGCACGGGAATGATCACCGGACCGCTGCGGGACAGGTTCGGTCTGGTGGCTCGACTCGACTACTACGACGCCGAGGAGCTCACACTGGTGGTCTCGCGCGCGGCGGGAATCCTCGGGGTGCGCATCGACGAGGCGGCTGCGCGGGAGATCGCCCGTCGCAGCCGGGGGACGCCCCGCATCGCCAATCGTCTGCTGCGACGCGTGCGTGACTGGTCCGAGATGCGCGGTGACGGAACCGTCGACGCAGCCGCGGCCGGCAACGCCCTGCAGGTGTTCGGGGTTGACGAACTGGGTCTCGACAAGGTCGACCGGGCCATTCTGCGGAGCCTGTGCGAGCAGTTCGAGGGTGGGCCGGTGGGGCTGTCCACCCTGGCCATCGCAGTGGGCGAGCAGCCCGAGACGGTCGAGGACGTGTATGAGCCCTTCCTCATCCAACTCGGCCTCATCTCGCGCACCCCACGGGGCAGGGTGGCCATGGATGCTGCGCGGGCCCATCTCGCTTCGCCGTAGCCTCCCCACGGTGCATCTCTCGGACATCGACTACGACCTGCCCGAGTCGCTGATCGCCCAGAAGCCGGTGGAGCCGAGGGACTCGGCGCGACTCTTGGTGGCCGGTCGCGAGGGCCCCGTGCGACATCTGCGGGTCGCCGACCTCGCCGATCTCGTCGGCCCCGGTGACGTGGTGGTGGTGAACGACACGCGGGTGCTCCCGGCGCGTCTCCATCTGCAGAGACGCTCGGGCGGCGCGGCCGAGGTCCTGCTGCTGGAGAGACGTGACGACGCGGGCATCGAGTGGGAGGCCCTCGTGCGGCCCGCCCGGCGTCTGCGAACGGGCGAGGTGCTCGAGTGGTTCGGCAAGCCCGTGCTGCGGATCGGTGAGCGCACCGAAGCAGGCGACACCTTCCTCGTCGAATTCACGGTGCCCGATCCCGAGGAGATTCTCGGGCGCATCGGGACGATGCCCCTGCCCCCCTACATCCGCGGATCGCTCGCCGATGCCGAGCGCTACCAAACCGTCTATGCGCGTCGACCGGCGTCGGCCGCGGCCCCGACCGCGGGACTGCACTTCACCCCGGAACTCCTGGAGCGTGTGGAGGCGGCAGGCGCGATCATCCGGCGCGTGGAACTGGTCGTCGGCCTCGACACGTTCAAGCCCATCGCCACCGAAGACCCGTTGCAGCACCCGATTCACACCGAGACCTACCGCGTGCCCGAGGGCCTGCTGGAGGAATGCGCCGCCGCTCGGCGGGTCATCGCCGTGGGCACGACGGCCGCCCGCGCACTGGAGAGCGCCGCGGCGACCGGGATCATGGAGGGCCGGACGGATCTTTTCATCGTTCCGGGGCACGAGTGGCGGGTCGTTGACCTGTTGCTCACGAATTTCCACATGCCGCGCACGTCGCTGCTGCTCCTGGTCGAGGCCTTCATCGGTCCGCGGTGGCGCGAGCTGTACGCCACGGCACGGGACGAGGGCTATCGGTTCCTCTCCTTCGGCGATGCCATGCTCCTCGACCGGGGCGCGGCGGAGGGACCAGAGGATGCATGAGGTGAGGTTCACGGCCGACGCCGTGGACGGTCGGGCGCGCGCGGGGACCGCAGAGACTGCGAGGGGCACCTACGAGACCCCGTGTTTCATGCCCGTGGGCACCCGGGGCGCGGTGAAGCATCTCAGTGCGCGGGACTGCGCCGAAGTCGGCGCCCGCATCGTTCTCGGCAACACCTACCACCTCATGCTGCGACCCGGGCACGAGACCGTGGCCGCACTCGGGGGTCTCGGGAGATTCTCGGGATGGAACGGATTGACGCTCACGGATTCAGGGGGTTATCAGGTGTTCTCCCTCGATCCCCGCGTGGACGACGACGGCGTGGTGTTCGCCTCCACCTACGACGGCACCCGAATTCGGTTCACCCCCGAGAGGGCGGTGGAGGTGCAGGAGGCGATCGGGGCGGACATCCAGATGGTTCTCGACGTCTGTACCGCCCTGCCGGCCACGAGGGAGCAGTTGAGCCTCGCGGTGCGACGCACCCGCGATTGGGCCGCCAGGGCGCGTGCCGTCCACGCGCGACCCGACCAGTCCCTGTTCGGGATCGTGCAG
>JBDLRG010000064.1:0-4698 GCA_039800125.1 Actinomycetota bacterium | reverse complement strand
TCACGCGGAAGACACCGTTGTCGGGTTCGTGCCGCGACGCGAGGGCGATGCCGGGTGCGAACCCGTCCTCGCCGTCGTAGGGGAAGGTCTCCGACAGCCACACGTCCACGAGGTCGACGAGTCGACCGAAGTCGCCCGGAGAGGGGTCGATGCAGGAGAGCGAGACGGCGTGGACGGTGATCACGGCGCTCGCCCTCCGGCGGCCGGTTCAGCGAAAGGCCGCGAGGGCGTCGTGCACCAGCGAGAGGAGTCGGGTCGCCGTGGCCGCGTCATCGGGATGGAGTGTAAGGAGGCGGTCGAAGGCCTCCGACCCGATGGTCATCGAGGGGTGCAATTCGAAACCCTCGGCGCGCGAGGGGCCCGCCGTGCGCAGCACCACACCCGGTGATTCCCGGTCGATCCACGACTGGGCGGCACCGCCGAGGGCGTCGACGCTCCACGCCGTCTCGATGCGCAGCGACCACGGTCCGTCGGGGTCGAGACCGGTGGCGAGGGGGAGACTCGCCGGCGCATGCGCGACGGGGGACTGCATGCGCACGAGCGGTGTGCCGAGGTCGCGATGGTGCACCTCGGTGACGACGACGTCCTGGGGCACGGCGAGGACCATCGGATCGGCGCGCAGTGTGTCGGAGCGTTCCCACTGCCGAGGCGTGACGATCTCCCACACCCAGGGACGTCCCCCGGTCTCCACCGAGGGAACGTCGACGCCGGCCCACGGCACATCGAGGCCGGGCATCGTGACGCGGCGCCATGCGAGCACGTCGGTGCGGTCGGCGAGGGATCTCTTCACCGTGTCGACGAGGGCGGTCACGCCACGATGTTGGTCGTTCCTCCGCCGACGATGGTGGATACCCGATGCTCGCTGCGTTCGGATCGACGTCGGCAGTGCCGTCGAGGGCGACGTCAGTCGAGACGCACGACGGTCCGCGCGGTGCCTGCACGCGGATGCGTGGCCTCCACGCGCACCTCGGTGCCAACGGGAGCACGGACCACCCACGTGGCGAGCGCACGATCGGGGGTGCCGTCGTTGCGCGACCCGCCCGCGAGGGCGAAGGCCACGCGCCCCTCCAGCTGTCCGAGACGGATCCGGGCCGGGCCGTCCACCGGCTCGGCACCGTCGATGGACACCGACACGGGCAGCACGAGATTATTCCGCCGCGCCTGCACGGAGACATCGGTGGGAAGCCAGCCCGTGTTGGCGACGCCGACGGCGATCCGCCACGTGTCCTCCCCGAGTCTCTCGACGGCGGTGTGGACGATGGCGAGTGCCGGTGACAGCAGTGCCTGGTGCACGGCGAACTCGGCGTGCGGGGCCACCTCGTCGCGCAGGTGCGAGGCGGGAGCGTTCGTCCACACGTGGAAGTCGTCCGCTCCGCCGATCTCCACGGGGCCGAGCTGGGGATGATCGAAGGGAACCCAGCCGGCGTACCCGCCGGGTGCGTGCACGTCGCACCACGCCGCCACGGCGAGCTCCTGTTCCACCGTCGGTCCCACGTACCAGATGTCGGTGCCCGAGCGTCCGGTCCCTGTCGCGGCGACGGCGTCCCAGAACTCGGTGGTCCAGCCGTACACGCCGAGATGCTCGTAGGCCCAGTCATCGGCCGCTCCGCTCATGACGTCGGACTTGTCCCAGGTGAGGTCCTCGTAGACCGAGTGCACCGGGTACGTCGTGAGCGCCGTGCACCGCTTCCCCAGTTGGCCGAAGACCCAGACGTCCTCGGGGGGCAGCGACGAGTCGGGCATCGTGCTCGAGGGTCGCAAGAGGAAGCCGCCGGAGGTGTGGTACGCGTTGTACCCGCACACGTTCGGTCGCGCGGTGACGGCGCGCACGAGGGCGTCGATCTCGGGTTCGGAGAGCGGGTGGTCGCCGGCACCGGTCACCTTCTGACTCCATCCGGCCGGGAAGTTGCGGTTCAGGTCGAGGCCCTCCACGGAGCGGGGGACGGGGACGGTGAATCCGTCCCAATCGGTGATGGTGCCCTCGGCGAGCAGACGGAACCGGGGCGCGCCGTCGGGGGCGTCGTCGTGCTCGCGCGGGATCATCACGCGCGGGTCGGAGGGATGCTCCACCCAGGCTCCATGCGGGTCGGCCATGCGCATCGAGCGCACGCGTCCGTCACCGTCGATGTCGTGCTGCTCGAGACCGGGCCAGCGGTGCGCGTCGCGCCACGGCCACGGTCGCATGCTCGAGCGACGGAAGCGGGGCCGGTCCCCGAGCGCGGCCTCGACACCGTCGGGATTGACGCGCGGTGCCACGTAGAAGGTGCGGGTGGCGAGGGCCTCACGCACGCGCGCGTCACCGGCGGCGTGCCGGGTGAGCAGATGGTGGATGAGGTGGAGAGCCGCGACCCCGCCCGTCACCTCGATGGAGTGGATGTTGGCGTCCACCCAGTGTGCAGGCTTCTCGTGATGGGGGCCTGTCGCCGTGTCGGTGATCGTGACGAGCAGGAGGGGTCGACCCTCGTGCGACGTGCCGTAGGATTCGATGGTCGCGAGACCGGGGTGCGCCGCCACGATGTCGTGCAGCCACCGCGACATCTCGTCGTAGCGGAGGAACCTGTCGAAGCCGTAGTCCATCGCACCACACTAATGACGACCCCTTGGGGCATCCGGTGCCCGGTCAGGTCCGCCAATCGGAGACGTCGAGGTCGACGGCGGAGAACAGCGTGTGCAGGAGGGCACCGTGGGCGACCGACACGTGCGTGCGGGAGAGCCGCACCAGTTCGTCGCGGAATTCGCGGCCGTGATTGTCGGCAGCGGACACGAGATGGGCGAGTTCGTGGACGATCACCGACAGCGGCACCGACCCCGGTCGCACGCGCATCTCCCGGGTGACGAGGTCGACGGAGGCCGCATCACTCGACCCGCGACGCGACGTCCGGGAGAGGGAAGGCTCGTCCACGTCCTCGGTCTCGCAGAGCGCGGCGAGAACGTCGCCCACGTCGTGCTCGGGGACGATGCGGATGCCGAGCAACGCGTCGACCTCGTCCTCCGCCGCATAGACGAGGGCCTGTTCGGTTGAGCAGCGTGGGTAGCCGTTCGCGGCGTGCGACCGCACGCGCGCCGCTGTCTCGTCGATTCCCGTCACGTCAGTTCGCCGCGCACGCCCCGGGAGAAGGACCGACCCCGCGCCGACAGCGTCCGCCCCGCCCGTTCTCCGTCGGCGAAGGCCGCCGAGGCGGTGTCGGCCCACGTCCACGTGCCGCGCAGCCGGGGACCGGTGGCGCGCATTTCGTCCTCGGCGCGCGCGAGGCGGTCCCGCAGCACGATGCCCGCTCCCGGCGTTTCGGCGATGTGTCCGTCACGAGCGGCGTCGAGCGCCTCCTCTATGCCGCGCTGGAAGCCCTTCAGCCAGGTGGTGCGCCACGAGCGTGCGCCGGCCGGCAGGGTGCGCACGGCGAGCGCGTCGGCGGCGGCGAACAGGGTGCGCGCGGCGAGGATGTCGTCGGCGCGTCCCCAGAGAACGAGCACCTGGGTGCCGTCGGCCTCGGTGTCGCGGTACCCCGTGCACGAATGGGCCCGGGCAATCGACCACAGGATCGAGAGGCGCCGCGGCACGTACCGACCGGTGCAGGCGACGCGTTCCACAACGATCCCTTCGTTCTCCGAAGCATCCTCGAGGTCGTGCTCGGCGATGCCGTGGCGGTGCATGAGGCGCGACGCGGCGGCGAGGGCGGCCTCTGCCTCGGGCAGTGGAGTGCCGGGGTGTTGGGCGAGAGCGAGCAGGGCCCGGATGCGGTCGTGCATCGCTCAGTGGTTCAGGACGCTCTGGAGGAAGCGCTTCGTGCGTTCCTCCGCGGGGTCGGCGATGACCCTCGACGGCGGGCCCTGCTCGACGATCGAGCCGGCGTCCATGAACACCACACGGTCCGCGACGTTGGAGGCGAAACCCATCTCGTGGGTGACCACGACCATCGTCATACCCGCCTCGGCGAGACCGCGCATGACGGCGAGCACGTCGCCGACGAGTTCGGGATCGAGGGCGCTCGTGGCCTCATCGAAGAGCATGACCTCGGGGTCCATGGCGAGCGAGCGGGCGATGGCCACGCGTTGCTGCTGCCCACCCGAGAGCTGGCCGGGGAAGGCCGCCTCCTTCTCGGCGAGTCCCACCCGGGCGAGCAGGGCCCGCGACGTGGAATCGGCCTCGTCGCGCGAGCGTCGGAGCACCTTGCGCTGGGCCACGGAGACGTTGTCGAGCACCGACATGTGCGGGAAGAGGTTGAACTGCTGGAACACCATTCCGATGCGCGTGCGCACCGCGTCGATGTCGCAGTCGGGGTCGGTGAGCTCGTGGCCGAGCACCGACACCGACCCCGAGGTCGGCTCTTCCAGCAGATTGATGCACCGCAGCAGCGTGCTCTTTCCGGACCCCGAGGGTCCGATGACGCACACCACCTCGCCCCGCTCCACCTCGAGATCGATGCCGGCGAGCACCTCGTGGGACCCGAACGACTTGCGCAGGGCGTGCAGGCGGACGACGGGATCGCTCATCGTCGGGATGCCTTCGCTCGGCGCTCCATCCAGGCCACGGCCTGGGTGAGGGGCAGGGTCATGGCCAGGTACACGAGACCCGCAACGATGAGGGGAGTGGCGTTGGCGGTGTCGTTCACCCCGTCACGGCCGAACCGCGCGAGGTCGATCGTGCCCGCGGTGACACCGAGCACCGAGATCAGGGACGTGTCCTTGATGAGGAGCACC
>JBDLRG010000063.1:0-8179 GCA_039800125.1 Actinomycetota bacterium | reverse complement strand
GCCTCAACATCCCGAGGCGCCGCTCCGCCCTTGTCCTGCTCGCCCGTCGCGTTCACCTGGATGAGGGCGCGCGCCCCGGACGGACACTCCCGGGCGATCGCATCGATGACCCGGTCCCGATCCACCGACTGCCACAGGTCGACCGACCCCGAGAGCATGCGCACCTTGTTCGTCTGGATGCGGCCGAGGAAGTGCACCGGGAGTCCCGCTGGTCCGGCCTCGAGTTTGGCCGCGAGTTCCTGGGCGTAGTTCTCACCCACCGCGTCGCAGCCAGCCAGACGCGCCGCCTCCATGGCCCCGCGACCCAGGGCCTTGGTCACCGCGACGATCGCCACGTGGTCGTGTCCGAGCACGGACGCCTCGTCCCGCACGGCTGCGACCCTGTCGCGCACGGCCCCTTCATCGACACCGTCCCCGGCTCCGCCGGGACGGGTCACTTCATGAACGACGGAACGTCGAAATCGTCGTCGCCCCCGAGGGGATCGTCGTCGGCGAAGATGTCGCGCACCGATGCGCCGGACCTGCCCTCGCCCCGGGCGTCGGTCGACCGCGGCGTCGAGGAGGAACCACGCGCCGGGGCACGGTAATCGGAACCCGAGGCACTCGAATCCCATCGCTCGAATCCTGCAGCGATGACCGTCACCTTGATCTCGTCACCCATTTCCTCGTTGATGACCGCACCGAAGATGATGTTGGCGTCCGGGTGCACGACCTGCTGGATGGCCTCGGCGGCGGCATTCACCTCGAGAAGACCCATCTTCGATGAACCCGTGACGTTCAACAGGATTCCGCGCGCGCCGTCGATTGCCGCCTCGAGCATCGGGCTCGAGATCGCGGCTCGGGCCGCCTCCTCCGCGCGCTTCTCCCCCGACGCGACGCCCACGCCCATGAGGGCGGACCCGGCGTTCGTGAGGATCATCTTCACGTCGGCGAAGTCGGTGTTGATGAGCCCGGGCTCGGTGATGAGCTTGGTGATTCCCTCGACCCCCTGGCGGAGCACCTCGTCGGCCATCTTGAAGGCGTTGATGAGGGAGGTCTTCTCGTTGGCGTTCGTGAGCAACCGCTCGTTCGGGATGACGATGAGCGTGTCGACCTTTTCCTTGAGCTTCTTGATGCCCTCGTCGGCCTGCACGGATCGGCGACGACCCTCGAACATGAAGGGGCGGGTGACGACGCCGATGGTCAGGGCTCCCTCCGAGCGGGCGATGTCGGCGATGACGGGGGCTGCTCCGGTCCCGGTCCCGCCACCTTCGCCGGCGGTGATGAACACCATGTCGGAGCCACGGATCACCTCGCGCAGTTCGTCGGCATGGGCCTCGGCGGCCATGCGACCGACCTCGGGGTCGGAACCCGCTCCGAGGCCCCGCGTGAGTTCGCGACCGATGTCGATCTTGTCGTCCGCGTCGCTGGCGATCAGGGCCTGGGCGTCGGTGTTGACGGCGACGAACATGACCCCGCGCAGACCCGCGTCGATCATCCGGTTGACGGCGTTGACGCCGCCACCGCCGACGCCGATGACCTTGATGACCGCGAGGTAGTTCTGGGGCACGCCCGGCATTGACCTCTCCTCCCTGGGACACGCATGTGAATGCCCGTTCATGTTGCCACGCGTGGCGGGGGAAATCGGGGAAATCCGTCTTTTTCGGGGGAAGAACCCCCGGCGGTCATCTCCCTTGGACGGTCGCCTCCCCGGTTGACACGTCGATGACGGCGATCCCGGAAACGTTCTGACGTCGCAGGAGGATGACCACCGAGATGAGCTTCTCCTGGAGGTTGACCGGGGGTCCGAAGCGGATGACGGTTCCCTTCTGCAGGTTCATCACCAGCTCCCCGGCCGGGCCGGCGGCGAAGGAGGTCACGAGCGGGGACAACTCCGGTGGCAGGGCGAGGTAGAGCTGCGCCGCCGCGCGATAGACCTCGTCTGCTCGGGCACCCGGCTCGAGCGCCGGTCCGATACCCGTCACCTCCATGTACTCGGTGGGACGGCCCTCCAGCACGGCGATGACCGTTCCGTTGCGGTCCACGATGCGGGACTTCTGGTCGGTCCCGACCCACCACACCACCGGCACGCGCTCCTTCACCTCGATGAAGGCCCGACCGTCGTAACGCTTCGATATCCGCACCTCGGCGACCCAGGGATCGGCGAGGACGGCGGCCCGCGCCGCCCCCAGATCCACACTGAAGACCGACTCTCCCTCGATCATGTCCGTCACCCGGGTCACGGTGTCCTTCGAGGTGTAGACGACGCCCTCCCAGGTGACCGAACGGACGGCGAACATGGGCGATGCCAGGACGGTCAATGCGACGAAGAGCAGGAGTGCAGCCGATCCCACGTAGACGAGGAGCCTCACTCGGTCCGAGCGTTCCTTGCGGCGGCGGCTCCGTTCGCGACGCATGACGTTCGGATCGGGCTCGTCGACGTCCACGATGACCACCCGGTCGAGTTCTTCGCTGTCGATCACCATCCCGGACGTGTCCTCGTCGCCGATGACGACGATTCCTCCCGTCGGGCCCGGATCGTCCATCAGCGGGTCCCCCATGGGGATGGTCAGGGTCCCGGTGACGCCCACCCTCGTGCCCGCATCGGGGGTGTCGTCGGCGGGGAACGCGACGGGGACGACGTCGGCCGTGTCGTCCTCCTCGGATCGCTCGACGATGCGGGACGTGTCGGCTTCGGTTGAATCGATCGGAGGTCGTGTGCCGAAGAGAACGCCCAGCTCCTCGCGCACCACGTCGGGGACCTCGGTGACCTCGATCTCATCGGGTGAACCGGGTCCTGAGCCCGGGATGCCCGAGCGCGGGGTGTCGTCGCCGCTCATCGGTGCAGCTCCTTCATCGCTCCGACGCTAGCCACGCCCGTCCCGACGGGATGGTTCACCCGTCCTCACCCATCGTGACGCGCAACGTGTCGGCTGCGACGGCGAGGTCCCCGGACCGATGTCGTGGATCGCCGAATCGGTCGACGATGGCGTCGTCGAATCCCACGAGACGCACCTCGCTGCGCAGCAGCACCCCGTGCGCCCGGAGCACCTCGTCCTGCACCGTCTCCATGAGACCCACGATGTCGGCGGCGGTGGCCGCATCGGAGGCGAGGATGAAGTTGGCGTGCTTCGTCGACACTTCCGCCCCGCCGACGCGCAGACCGCGCAGACCGCACGAATCGACGAGGGCGCCTGCACTCATGGCACCCGAGCCCGGATTGACGAACACGGAGCCGGCGTTTCGGCCCCCGGGTTGGTTCTCACGACGCCAGGCCACGATGGCCGCCAATCCATCAGCCGCCACACCGGGTTCGACCGGGTCGCACCGGAAACGGGCGGCCAGCACCATGTGAGTCGGCGCCAGAACCGAGCCGCGGAAGTGGAGCCCGAGGGCCCGGGCGTCCACCTCGACCTCCCGGCCGGAACGGAGCGACAAGAGACTCACCGAGAGCAGGGACGCTTCGATGTCCGAGCCGTGACCCCCGGCGTTCATGCGCACTGCACCGCCCACCGAACCGGGGATACCCACGGCCCACTCCAGTCCCCCGCATCCGCGGGCCGCTGCCCGGCGAGCGAGCACCGGCATCGGCAGGCGACCGGGGGCCGTGAGCCGGTCCCCGGCGATGATGATGTCGTCGTCCGCCGACGCAGCCACGGACGACAGGACGGCCACGCCATCGAACCCGTCGTCGGCCACGAGCAGGTTGCTCCCCCGCCCCACCACGAGCACCTCCATGGGTTCCGTGTCGGCGAGCACCCGGGCGACACGCCGGGAGTCGTCGTCCGAATCCACCTGCACCGCGCATCGGGCCTCACCACCCACCCCGTAGGTGGTGAGGACACCGAGCGGCCGATCCACATCCGCCCTGAGTCCCTCGCCGCGCAGTCGCCGCACCAGGTCGGCTGCGTCGAACGAAGAAGTCATCGGATGGACTCCATGACGTCGTCCGGCAGGGTCTCGATGTCCCCGCACCCCATCGAGATGCACCCCGCTCCCGGCTCCAGTCGCGCGAGAACCGCCGCGACGACATCCTCTCGGGTCGGGGCCCAGACGAGGTCGAGTCCGGGGTGGGCCGTGGCGATCGCATCGAGCACGAGACGTCCCGAGACCCCCGCGATCTCGGGGGTGCCCGACGCATAGATCTCGGTGATGACCACGGAATCCGCGCCGGCGAAGCACCGCGCATAATCCTCGGCCATCGCCAGCACCCGGTGGTAGCGGTTCGGCTGGAACACCGCGATGACCGGACCCGTCACCGCGGGATGGGTGCGCATCGCCGCCACGGACGCCGTGATCTCGGCGGGAAGGTGGGCGTAGTCGTCCACGAGAAGGGCTCCGCGCACCCGGGCCCTCTCGGTGAAACGTCGGGCGACGCCGCCGAAGTCGGCGAGCGCATCGAGAAAGGCCCCGGCCGACACCCCGAGCCGCACGGCCGCGGCCGTCGCCGCCGCGATGTTCGCCGCGTTGTGTCCCCCGCGCAGGGGCACCGAGGCACGATGTGTCCCACCGTCCACGTCGAGACGGATCGAGAGACCCTCCGGTGTCGGCGACCACTCCACGACCCGGACGTCCGCCCCTTCGGAGAAGCCGAACGTCACGGTGCGGCCCGGCGGTGCGACGCGACGAAGCGGTTCGCTCCCGTCATCGTCGGCGTTGAGCACGACCGGACCGGGAATGCGGTCGAGGAGTGCCGCGAAGGACCGTTGCATGACGGGGAACGAGCCGAAGTAGTCGAGATGGTCGACGTCGAGGTTCGTGACGACGATTCCCCACAGGGGCAGAACGTCGAGGGTCCCGTCGCTCTCGTCGGCCTCGAGGAGCAGGAGTGAATCCCCCCGGTGCACCGCACCCACGCCGGTGGCGATCACTTCGCCACCCACGAGGACGGACTGGTCGCGGCCGAGTGCGGCGAGACCGTGGTCGAGCAGGGCGGTGGTGGTCGTCTTTCCGTGGGTCCCCGCGACACCCATCGTCGCCATGCGGGCGCACAGGGAGGCGAGCAGGTCGGCCCTGTGGCGCACCGGCGTTCCGGCGGAGCGAGCGGCCTCCAGTTCCACGTTGTCGTCGGGCACGGCGGTGGAATAGGTGACGACGTCCGCACCGTCGACGAGAGACGCGTCGTGGCCCACCCGCACCGAGATTCCGCGGGAGCGCAACTGCGCGACCGCCTCGCCTTCCCTCACGTCCGAACCCGTCACCGAGTGGCCGAGTCCGTGGAGCATCAGGGCCAGGGCGCTCATTCCGGGCCCGCCCGCACCGACCACATGGACCCGACGGGGTGCCGACAGATCGATGAGTCCCTCCGATCGTCGTGGGGCGTGCGTGCTCATCGGATCGCCATTGTTCCACGCCTCGGGTCTCAGGACGCGGCGTCGAGGACGACGCGCACGAGGGCATCCCCGCGATGAATCTCCCCCGCCGCGCGCGCTGAACGCGCCAGGTCGGCGAGACGTCCGGCATCGACGAGGAGGTCGAGAACACCACGGACGGCGTCAGCACCCGACACCTCGGCGTCGGGGAGCAGGACTGCGGCACCGACGTCGGCCAACCACCGGGCGTTCATCTCCTGATGCCCGTCCGCGGCCCCCGACCATGGCACGAGGACGCAGGGCACACCGGCCGCGGCGACCTCGGCGACGGTGCTCGCACCGGCCCGCGCCACGAGCAGGTCGCACGCCGCGTACACGTCCTCCATGTGTTCCTCGTACGCCGTGCGCTCCAGACGCGGTCCGGTGGCCGTCGACGGGCGCGGTGTCGACGCGTACCGCGGCCCGCACGAATGCAGCACCACCCATCCTCCGGGCGGAGCAGGACGTTCGGCCATCGCCGCCATGACGTCGTCCACGAAGGAGTTGAGCGCGGCCGAGCCGAGCGATCCACCCGTGACCGCCAGCACGAGGGCGTCGTCCGGGATGCCCCGCGCGGCCCTCGCCTGTGCGCGCCGGGCATCACGGTCGAGAGTGCGCACGGCGCGCCTCACCGGTGCGCCGGTCAGACGCGCCCGTGGAAGGTCCGAGTCGGGGAAGGCCGTGGCACACACCGTCGCGTGGCGCGCCTGGCGACGGGTGGCGAGTCCGGGTCGACGGTCGTAACTGACGCACACCAACGGGACACCCGCGGCGACCGCCGCATGGGCCATCGGATCGCTGGCGTACCCGCCCACCGACACCACAACCGCCGGACGCCAGCGACGCACGAGTCCGCGCGCGATGCGACGCGACACCAACAGGCGCAACGGCAGAAGAAGATTGGACGCCATGCGGCGCGGTGCGAGGGAGCGCTGGAGTCCCGCCATGGGCAGGAACTCGGCCGCGATCCCTGCGGCAGGCACGAGACGGGTCTCCACTCCCCGGCGTGCGCCCACGTAGCGGAGTTCATCGGGATGGACGCCCGCGTCGACTAGTGCCTCCAGGATCGCCAGTGCCGGCACGACGTGTCCGCTGGTTCCGCCCCCGGTGACCACCGCCCTCACGGACACCTCGTTCACACCTTCATCCGACGGGCCACGTTGAGCAGGAGTCCGGCCGCCGTCATGCAGGCGAGCAGGGAACTGCCCCCGTAGGAGAGGAACGGCAGTGTGAGACCCGTCATCGGGATCGCCCCGATGACCCCGCCGATGTTCACCACCGCCTGAACCGCGAACCATGCCGACACTCCACCCGCGATGAGGGCACCGTGCTTGTCGGGTGCGCGCAGGGCCACCTGGACCCCGAAGAGCACGAGCAGGAAGAAGCCGCCGATGACGACGAGAGAACCGAGGAGTCCCAGTTCCTCGGCGATGACGGAGAAGATGAAGTCGCTGTGCGCGAGGGGCACGTAGCCCCACTTGGAGGTCCCGGAGCCGATGCCGGTCCCGGTCACGCCGCCGTTCGCGATGCTGAGAATCGCCTGGTACACCTGGTATCCCGCATCCTCCTTGGTGCCCTCCAGATTGAGGAACGCGAACATGCGCCGACTGGCGTTGCCCGCCTGTGTGAGCACCAGGGCCGAACCGACGGCGATGACGAGCATCGTCGGCACCAACTGGACGAGCGGGATGCCCACTATCCACATCATCGCCAGGATGATGCCCACGAAGATGACGGCACCCCCGAAGTCCTTCTGCAGCATGCACAGTCCCGCGGTCACGGCCATCGCCACGCCCATGGGCCACAGCACCACCTGGGGGATCTGCACCGCTCGATGCCTCCCGGCCAGGAAGTTCGCACAGAACAGCACCGTCGCCACCTTGAGGAACTCCGACGGCTGGATCTGATATCCCCCGACGTCAAGCCAGGCGCGGGCCCCGTTGACGACCGTTCCCTGGACGAAGACGAGGGTGTTCGCCCCGACGAGGGTGGCCACGAGGATGGCGAGGAGACGTTGCTGGCGCCACGCCGCATAGGGAAGTTTGTAGGCACCCCACATCGCCGCCGAACCGAGGAGAGCCCACAGTGCCTGGCGTTGCAGGTACACCCAGGCCGAGTCCCCCGAGTTGATGTTCACGACGGACGACGAAGACAGGACCATGACGAGCCCGAGCAGGACGAAGGACATCACGATCGCCAGGATGAACCAGAACGCCGTCGAGGGGTCTCCGAGGGGGATCCCGTAGTCCTTCGCCAATCCCGTGCGACGCAGCATTGCGACGCGACGGTCGCGCAGTGAGGTGCCGCGCTCGGTGCCGGTGGTATCGGTCATGGTCGATCCTTCCCTTCCGCCAGCCGGCGCACGCAACGCTGGAAGTCGTCGCCACGACTCGCGTATCCGTCGTACCAGTCGAAACTCGCGCATCCCGGCGACAGGAGAACGTCCACCCCCGGAACCGCCAGGTCCGCGGCAGCGCGCACGGCCTCGGCCATGGAGTCGGCGATGACCACGGGACAGGAGTCGGCGAAGGCCGCGGCGACGAGAGCGGCCGACTCCCCGATGGCCACGACCCCGGCCATTCGATCGGGCTCCGCAGCGAGCGCGGTGAGGTCGAGGTCCTTGTTGCGTCCACCGGCGACGAGCACGAGGCGGTCGAAACCCCGGATCGCGGCGAGCGCAGCGTGGGGCGACGTCGCCTTCGAGTCGTCGTACCAGCGCGTCCCGTCGCGCTCGAGCACGAACTCGATGCGGTGGCGGGGAGGAACGAAGGAGCCGAGTGCCCCGGCGAGCGCGGTGCCGTCCTGGGCCAGGCCGCTCTCGGAGACGACCGCCAGTGCCGCAAGCGAGT
>JBDLRG010000062.1:0-10617 GCA_039800125.1 Actinomycetota bacterium | reverse complement strand
TACTACCTCGACGCCCTCTACGAGAACGTCGTCGTGCGGGCCGTCGCCCACCCGATCGCCCGGGCCGCGTATTGGGTCAACCAGCGCGTCCTCGACGGGGTGGTCAACGGGGTCGGCACCTCGCTGCGCACCGCGGCGGGCTGGGTGTATCGCAACGTCGATCAGCGCGTCGTGGACGGCGCGGTGAAGGGTGCCGGCGACGCGGCACAGGGAGCCGGCAGCGCGCTGCGGCCCGTCCAGTCCGGAAAAGTCAACCAGTACGGGGCGCTGTTGTTCGGCGCGACCGCCATCGGCGCCCTCGTGCTCGTCATCATCAACACCTGAGGAGCAACCAAACATGCAAGAAGTGATGGGCGACAACAACTGGGTGCTCACCGTCGGCACGTTCCTGCCGATGGTCGGCGTCCTCGTGATGCTCCTCCTGCCCCGCGCCAAGGAGACCGCGGCCAAGGCCGTCGGTCTGGTGACGGCGGGCGCCACCCTCGCGGTCGGCGTGCTCACGCTGGTGCTCTTCGACTACGGCAACGCCGGGGCGATGCAATTCGCGGCGCGCGCGGAGTGGATCGAGGTCATCAAGAGCTCGTACGAGATCGGCATCGACGGGATCAGCCTGCCTCTCTACTTCCTCTCGATGGTCATCACATTCCTGGTGATGATCTACAGCTGGGACCACGTCCCGGCTCCGGGCAACCCCCGCGCCTTCTTCATCCTCATGCTGTTGCTGCAGACCGGCATGGCCGGGACCTTCATCGCCCGCGACCTCATCCTGTTCTTCGTGTTCTTCGAGCTGGTGCTCCTGCCGATGTACTTCATGATCGGCGTGTGGGGCGGCGAACAGCGCCAGTACGCCTCCCTCAAGTTCTTCATCTACACGATGTTCGGGTCCGCCCTCATGCTCGTGTCGTTCCTCGCCCTGTTCTTCAAGACCGGGGCCGAGAGCTTCTCCATCCCGTACCTCGTGGAGAACGGGGCCGACATCGCGAGGAACACGCAGGTCTGGCTCTTCGCGGGCATGTTCATCGGCTTCGCGGTGAAGGTTCCGATGTTCCCCTTCCACACCTGGTTGCCCGACGCCCACACCCAGGCCCCCACGCAGGGGTCGGTGATCCTGGCGGCCATCCTCCTGAAGCTGGGAACGTACGGCTTCGTGCGCATCGCCATCCCGATCCTCCCCGAGGGAGCCATCGAATGGGCGCCCTGGATCGGTCTCCTGGCGGTGATCGGCATCATCTACGGCGCGCTCGGATGCCTCGCCCAGACGGACATGAAGCGCCTCATCGCCTTCTCGTCGGTGGCCCACATGGGCTTCGTCATGCTCGGCATCTCGACGCTCACATCGTTCGGCCTCAACGCGGCCATCTTCGGCATGGTCGCCCACGGTCTCATCACCGGCATGCTCTTCTTCCTCGCCGGGAGCGTCAAGGAGCGGTACCACACGCTCGAGATCGCGCGTCTGTCGGGTCTGCTGAAGCAGATGCCGCGACTCGGTTGGATCCTCGGGTTCTCGGCGATGGCGTCCCTCGGCCTGCCCGGCCTGGCCGGCTTCTGGGGAGAGGTCCCGGCGATTCTCTCGGCGTACCAGCCGCTCGACGGCCTGCCGGTGACCACCTTCCGCGTCTACATGGTGGTGGCCGCGATCGGCACCGTCCTCGCCGCCGCCTACCTGTTGTGGCTCTACCAGCGCACGGCGTTCGGGGAGCCGACCGCGGAATTCGGTGGCGGCCACGGCCATGACGCGCACGGACACGATTCCCACGGAGACGATGCCCACGGGCACGCGGACATCCACGACGTCACGAAGTTCGAGATGATCGCCTGGACCCCGCTCCTCGTGGCCATCGTCGTGTTCGGTGTCTATCCGCAACTCATGTTCAAGGTGCTCGACCCCGCGGTGGGGGCCACCCTCTCGGTGTTCGGAGGCTGATCCGTGCCCCTCTCCCTGCTGACGACCGCCTGGAGCGCGCCGACGATCGATTACCACGCCCTCGCCCCCGAGATGATCCTCGCGGGCGGCCTCGTGGTGGTCCTTCTGCTCGACCTCTTCCTCGCCGAGGCGCGGAAGTGGCTGCTCGCAACGGTGTCGTCCTGGGTGCTTCTCGCCGCCTTCGTGCCGGTGCTCACCCTCGCACTCTCCGACGGCGGGGTGCGCTCGATGTTCGACGGCCGTTACGTGATCGACGACTTCAGTCTCGTCATGAAGGGCCTGTTCCTGCTGGCCGGCTACGTGGTGGTTCTCCTGTCCACCGACCACCTGCGTGACGGCGGCTACCACGAGGGCGAGTACTGGGTGCTGCTCCTGTCCAGCCTCACCGGAATGGTGATGATGGCGTCGAGCCGGGACCTCATCTCGGTGTTCGTGTCGCTCGAGTTCCTCTCGATACCGGCCTACATGCTGGCGGCCTGGCGCAAGAGCGACCGGCGATCGAACGAAGCCGGCATGAAGTACTACCTGCTCGGGGTGTTCGCCTCGGCGATCATGCTCTACGGCATGTCGCTGCTGTACGGCCTGTCCGGATCCACCCGCCTCGTCGACATCGGCGAGTACCTGACCGACGACGTGACCGCGGTGCGCGCCCTGGCCGTCCTGTTCGTGGTCATCGGTTTCGCCTTCAAGGTCTCCGCCGTCCCGTTCCACACCTGGGCCCCCGACACCTACGAGGGTGCCCCCACGCCGGTCACCGCATTCCTGTCGGTGGCCTCGAAGGCGGCGGGTTTCGTGGCCCTCGTCGTGGTCGTCTACACCGCGTTCCCCGGTTCCTCCGACGTCTGGCAGCCGGTCTTCTGGGTGCTGTCGGCGCTCACCATGTCGGTCGGCAACTTCCTCGCGCTCAAGCAGACGAACATCGTGCGCATGCTGGCCTACTCCTCGGTCGCCCAGGGCGGCTTCATCCTCATGCCACTCGCCGTCGCCGGCATCGAGGGAACCGCGGAGTCCGCCCTGCGCGCCGTCGTCACCTACCTCCTCCTCTACGCGGCCACGAACCTCGGTGTGTTCGCCGTGGTGATGGCGGTCGCGAGGCGGACGAAGTCGGGCGAGATCTCGTCCTACGGAGGACTGTTCGGCAGGGCACCCGCCCTCGCCGTGCTCATGACGTTCTTCATGGCCTCGCTCGCCGGAATACCGCCCTTCGGGGGATGGTTCGGCAAGTTCGCCGCCTTCCAGGCACTCGTGTCGGCCGGCACCACGTGGGCGTACGCGCTCGCCACCATCGGAGCGGTGAACTCGGCGATCGCCTTCGGCTACTACGGGACCGTGATGCGCGAGATGTGGATGAATCCCTCACCCGACGGTGACGAGTCCGCGGTTCCGGTGCCCTCGGCGATCGCCGTGTCGCTCGGCATCACGGGCGTGCTCACGCTCGTGCTCGGCGTCTTCCCGGGCCTGGTCATCCACTTCGGCGACCTCGCCGGTCTCGCCGGTGCCCTCGGCAACTGACGACATCGCCGTCGCGATCCGCGAATCGGGGGGTCCGATCCCTTTCGACCGGTTCATGGACATCGCCCTGTACGGGCCCCACGGCTTCTACACCTCGGCGACGCCGGGGCGCGCCGGGCGGCGGGGGGACTTCCTCACCTCACCCGAGGTGGGGCCATTGTTCGGCGAGGTGATCGCCCGGGCCCTCGATGATGCATGGCGACGCCTGGGAGAGCCCGGCGGTTTCACCGTGGTCGACGCCGGAGCCGGGCCGGGAACGCTCGCTCGCTCGGTGCTCGCGGCGGCGCCCCGGTGCCTCGAGAGGGGTCGATACGTCGCGGTGGAGGTCTCGGAGTCCCAGCGCGGCCTGCATCCCGACGGCGTGGAGTCGACAGCGACGATGCCGACCGACGTGGAGGCCGGGGTGATCCTCGCCAACGAACTGCTCGACAACGTTCCGTTCCAGATGTGGGTGCACGACGAGCGCTGGCGCCCCGCCCGGGTGGCCCTCGACGGCCCGCGGTTCGTCGAGGTGCTCGGCGGCGAGCCTCCCCCGGGTGTGCTTCCCTCCGACGCTCGCCTCGGTGCGCGGGCCCCGGTGCAGACCGGGGCCGCGGAGTGGTTGGAGGGAGCACTGCACTCGCTCGGGAGGGGTGCGGTGTGGGTGCTCGACTATGTGAGCGCCACCACGGCCGAGGTGTCGCGCATGCCGTGGCGCGAATGGTTGCGCACCTATCGCGGCCACGAACGCGGCGGGCACTGGCTCACCGCGGTGGGCGAGCAGGACATCACGACCCAGGTGTGTCTCGACCAGTTGTCGGCGGTGCGCGAGCCCGACGCCGTGCGCACCCAGGCCCAGTTCCTGCGCCTGTGGGGCATCGAGGAGATGGTCGAGGAGGGAAAGAAGGTGTGGCGCGAGAACGCCGCCGCCCCGGGGCTCTCGGCCCTGCGGATGCGCAGTCGCGTCAGCGAGTCCGAGGCACTCCTCGACCCGGCCGGCCTCGGAGGCTTCCTCGTCGTCGAATGGCGCGTGTGATCGTCCTCAGCATTGGCGGCCCCGAGCGAGATCGATGAAGTACGCGCGGAATTCCTCGTCCGTGAAGGCGTTCTCACCCAGCATGTTCCAGTAATACGGCATCTGGACCGGAAGAAGGATCTCGAACACCCGCCGATCCAGCTCTTCCCCCGGCGCCAGGCGGCGCTCGACCTGGTCGAGGATGATCTTCCAGTGCGCCATCTGTCGTTCGGCGGACGCCGTGATGCGCTCGTGGAGCCGGGGGTTGGTGACCGACATCGCCATGATCTGAAGCCGCATCCTCTGGTTCGCTCCGCGAGCCATCTCCGAATACGGGGGGAATGCATCCACGAGGTTCTCGATCGTGACGGATTCCAGGTTGGTGATGGCCCGCTCCATGTAGTCGGCCGCCGCCGTGACGATCTCGTCGTAGATGTCGCCGAGGACCCGGGCGAGCAAACCGTTGCGGTCACCGAAGTACCGATAGATCTGGGTGAGGGAAACGTCGGCTCCCTTGGCGACGTCGGCGACCCTCAGACCGACGATGCCGTTCTTCTCCACCTCGGTCCGGGCACTGTCGAGGATTGCTTCGGCAGGTGAGCGCCTTGTCGGCATCTCGGTACGTGGCATTTCCGCCATGCCGTCAGCGTAGGGCTGCGCCAAGGACCGGTCACGCGGCGCGCGCAGGAAGTTTTTTCCCTGCTGCGACGGACCGCATGTCGGGCTTGCTCGTGAGCCAGGCCCCGAGGATGACGACGAACATTCCCGCCACCGCGATCATGCTGATGCGCTCGTCGCGCACGAGCACCCCGAGCAGCGTGGCCACCACCGGGGTGAAGAACACCCCGATCATCCCGCGCACCGTCCCGGCCCGCACGATGAGCGTGCCGTACACCAGGTAGGCAAAGCCCGTGCCGAACGTGCCGAGCATGAACAGGGCCCCGAGCGCCTCCCAGGAGAAGCTGCTCCGGGCCAGTGCCGGAAGTCCGAAGGGCAGAGAGGCCACGAGCGCGATGATCTCGGCCCACATCATCGTGCGCAGGGTGCCGTACTTCACCTGCAACTCGCGCGACAGGCCGGCGGTGGCGGCGTAGCAGCACGTGGCGAGGATGAGGAGCGCGACCCCGTGGACCGACGCGGCGTTGTCCTCACCGCCGATGCTCGAGAACGAGATGAAGGCGATGCCGGTGAACCCGATGAGCACGGCCACCACCCGTTGACGGCTCGGCAGGCTGCGGGCCAGCACTGCGGTGACCACGACCGTCGTGACGGGGATGGAGCCGTTGATCATGCCCGTCACGGAGGACGAGACGGTGTGCTCGGCGAGCGGGTACAGGTGGAAGGGAATGGTCATGGACACCACTCCGAGCACGATGAAACGCCCGAGGTCCTCCCGGCCGATGCGGCCCCGGGCCGCCGGGATGAGCGCAAGGGCGAGCGCTCCGAAGGCCAGACGCCCGAGCGGCACCACCTGGGTGGCGACGTGGTCGATGGCCACGGCGATGAAGAGGAACGAGGCCCCCCAGGTGAGGGCGATCGTTGCGGTGAGGGCCCACTCCGTCGGGCCGTAGCGGTGCCCGGTGTCCCCGTGACGGACGCTGGTCGTGTCGGTGGGCATCGTCCCAGTCTTGCCCCCGGCGGGGCGCGACGACGGGTCCCTTCACTAGGGTGCGCCCCGGGGGGGACATGCCATGGCCGACAAGGGACACCACGACGCGATCGACGACCTGCTCCTCGAGCAACGTCGCTTCCCGCCGCAACCGTCCTTCGTCGAACGGGCGCTCATCACCGATTCCTCGCTCCACGACGAGGCCGCGGCCGACCATGAGGCCTTCTGGGCCCGCCAGGCCCGCGAACTGCTCGACTGGGCGACGCCGTTCGGGACCGTGTGCGAATGGGACCTGCCCTTCTCCCGGTGGTTCCTGGGTGGCACGCTCAACGTGTCGTACAACTGCCTCGACCGCCATGTGCTCGCGGGCCGGGGTGCGAGGGTGGCGTTCCACTTCGAGGGCGAGCCGGGCGACACCCGCACCGTCACCTATGCCGAGCTCCTCGACGAGGTGCAGCGTTTCGCCAACGTTCTGCTCGGGCTCGGGGTGACGAAGGGCGACCGGGTGAACATCTACATGCCGATGATCCCCGAGGCCGCGGTGGCCATGTTGGCGTGCGCGCGCATCGGTGCGGCGCACTCCGTGGTGTTCGGGGGATTCTCCTCCCAGGCGCTCGCCGACCGCATCAATGACGCCTCGGCCAAGGTGCTCGTGACGGCCGACGGCGGATGGCGCCGCGGCGAGGTGTTCCCCCTCAAGCCCCAGGCCGACGAGGCCGTGGCCTCGTGCCCGACCATCGAGCATGTCGTGGTAGTGCGCCGCGGGGGGAACGACGTGTCGATGACGCCGGGCCGCGACCTGTGGTGGCACGACCTCATGGCGGCGGCCGATCCGGTGTGCCCGGCCGAACCCATGGACTCCGAGCAACTGCTCTTCCTGCTCTACACCTCGGGAACCACCGGCAAACCCAAGGGCATCATGCACACCACCGGGGGATACCTCACCCACGTCGCCTACACCCACCGCCACGTGTTCGACCTGCGCCCCGACGAGGACGTGTACTGGTGCACCGCCGACGTGGGCTGGATCACCGGCCACTCCTACATCGTCTACGGGCCGCTCGCCAACGGTGCCACCCAGGTGATGTACGAGGGGGTGCCGAACCACCCGGGCAACGACCGCATGTGGTCCATCATCGAGAAGTACGGCGTGACGATCTTCTACACGGCGCCGACGGCCATTCGCACCTTCATGAAGTGGGGGGTCGGGGAACCCGCCCGTCACGACCTGTCGTCGTTGCGTCTCCTCGGCAGCGTGGGGGAGCCCATCAACCCCGAGGCCTGGATGTGGTACCACGAGCACATCGGTGGGGGACGCTGTCCCATCGTCGACACCTGGTGGCAGACCGAGACGGGCGGCATCATGATCAGCCCCCTCCCCGGCCACACCGTGACGAAACCCGGGTCGGCCACCTTCCCCCTGCCGGGCGTGGGTGCCGAGGTGGTGGACGACGATGGTCGCGTCGTCGAGAAGGGCGGGGGATATCTCACCCTCACCCGGCCGTGGCCCGGCATGTTGCGGGGAATCTGGGGCGACCCCGATCGCTACCGCGAGACGTACTGGAGCCGTTTCCCCGGGCGCTACTTCGCCGGCGACGGTGCCAAGTTGGATGCCGACGGCTACCTGTGGCTGCTCGGACGGGTGGACGACGTGATGAACGTGTCGGGTCACCGCATCTCCACCACCGAGGTGGAATCAGCGCTCGTGTCCCACCCGGCCGTGGCCGAGGCCGCGGTCGTGGGGGCGACGGATGCCACCACGGGTCAGGCGATCATCGCCTACGTGACTCTCGTGGGCGGCAGTTCCGTCGACGAGGCGGCACTGCGCGACCACGTGGCCCGTGAGATCGGGGCGATCGCCAAGCCCAAGACCGTGTACTTCACGCCCGATCTTCCCAAGACCCGCAGTGGCAAGATCATGCGGCGCCTGCTGCGCGACGTGGCCGAGGGGCGCAATCTCGGCGACACCACCACGCTCGCCGATGCCGGGGTCGTGCACGAACTGCAGCGCCGCGCCGCCGAGGCCCCGACGGAGGACTGAGCGGTCGGGTCGGGTCTAGTCGCGGAAGTTCTCGAACTGCAGGGGGATGCCGAGGTCGGCACCCTTGAGCAGCGTGATGACCGCCTGGAGATCGTCGCGCTTCTTGCCCGTCACGCGCACCTGCTCGCCCTGGGTCTGACTGGAGACGCCCTTGGGGGCCTTCTCCTTGATGAGCTTGTTGATCTCGCGGGCCTTGTCCGACCCGATGCCGACCTTGATGGTGACGACCTGACGGACCGTGTCCCCCGAGGCCTGCTCGAACTTGCCCCACTCGATGCCCTTGAGGGACATGCCCCGCTTGACCATCTTCTCCTCGAGGAGGGTCCGCACCGCCCGGGCCTTCTCCTCCGAGATGGTGCGGATGGTGATGATGAGCTCGTTCTGCTCGATCGATGAATCGGTCCCCTTGAAGTCGAAGCGATTGACCATCTCCCGCTGGGCCTGGTCGACCGCGTTGCGCAGTTCCTGGCGGTCCACTTCCGAGACGACGTCGAACGAGGGCATGGGGGGAAGGCTAGCCACCCGCTAACCTCGGGTCTCTTCCCGCGAGGGAAGGGGAGGCTCCTCCGGGAGCATCCGCCACGTGGGGGTCGGTACCCAAGCGGCCAAAGGGAGCAGACTGTAAATCTGCCGGCACTGCCTACGAAGGTTCGAATCCTTCCCGGCCCACCAACGCGGTTTTCCCGTCGGCATCGCTACGATGCGGGCGGCGAGAAATCAGCCCAACCCGTGTTCGACCCCGCCGGTTCGCCGGCGGGGTCGAACATTTATGCGGTCAGGGACGGCTTCTCGTCGTGGGCGGAGCGCTCATCGAGCAGGCACTGCAGGATGGCCACGTCGAGCCAGCGCCCGAACTTGCGACCGATCTGGCGCTCCACCCCGACGAGACGGAAGCCGAGCGCCTCGTGCAGGGCGAGGGAGCCTTCCGACAGGGTGGTGATCCGGGCGATGACCGTGTGGAAGCCGCCGGCCGCCGCCGTGTCGAGCAGATGGGAGACCAGCACTCTGCCGACGCCGCGCCGGGCCAGGTCCCGGCGGACATAGACCGAGTCCTCCACGCTCGTGCGGTAGGCGGCCCGCTCCTTGTAGGGAGACAGGGCCCCGAATCCGGCCACCTCCCCGTCCGATTCGGCCACGAACACGCAGAACGCCCCTTCACGGGCCTCCTGCCACGCCAGCTGTTCCTCCAGGGACCGGGGGACGAGGTCGAAGGTGCTCGTCTCGTGCTCCACTTCGTGGTTGTAGATCGCTGCCAGGGCGGGGGCATCGGCGGGGGTTGCATGGCGGATGACGACCTGACCGGGGGCTCCCATGGGCCGGAACGCTAGTGGCGGTTCCCGGCCCGGCACCGCTAGCCTCATCCGTCTGGCTCGTGGAGGGTGACCTCCGCAGGCACGCCCTCTTAGCTCAGTCGGCAGAGCGTTTCCATGGTAAGGAAAAGGTCGTGGGTTCGATTCCCACAGAGGGCTCAGCCATCGGGGCTCGCCCAGATGGTCGAAACGACCGGTACGCCGAGGCGGCGTAGCTCAGTTGGTCAGAGCATCCGGCTCATAATCGGAAGGTCATCGGTTCGATCCCGATCGCCGCTACCACAGGAACAACCCCCACAAGGAGAAGAGAACAGTGAGCAAGGCAAAGTTCGAGCGCACGAAGCCGCATGTGAACATCGGAACGATGGGTCACATCGACCATGGCAAGACGACGTTGACGGCGGCGATCTCGAAGACGTTGGCTGATCGCGGGTTGGCGGATTACACGCCGTTCGACCAGATCGACAAGGCGCCGGAGGAGAAGGCGCGTGGCATCACGATCTCGATCGCTCACATCGAGTACGAGACGGCGAAGCGTCACTATGCGCACGTGGACATGCCGGGTCACGCGGACTACATCAAGAACATGATCACGGGTGCGGCCCAGGTCGATGGTGCGATCCTGGTGGTCGCGGCGACCGATGGTCCGATGCCCCAGACGCGCGAGCACGTGCTGTTGGCCCGTCAGGTGGGTGTGCCCTACATCGTGGTGGCGCTGAACAAGTCGGACATGGTCGATGACGAGGAGCTCCTCGAGTTGGTCGAGATGGAGGTCCGGGAGCTGTTGAACGAGTACGAGTTCCCCGGTGACGACGCTCCGGTGGTGCGTGTGTCGGCCCTGAAGGCGCTCGAGGGTGATGCTGCGTGGCAGGACAAGGTCATGGAGCTGATGGAGGCGTGCGACACGTCGATTCCGGAGCCCAAGCGCGACCTGGACAAGCCGTTCCTGATGCCGATCGAGGACGTGTTCACGATCACGGGTCGTGGCACGGTCGTGACCGGCAAGGTGGAGCAGGGCAAGGTTCACACGGGTGACGAGATCGAGATCGTGGGTCTGCGTGACACGCAGAAGACGACGTGCACGGGTGTGGAGATGTTCCGCAAGCTGCTCGACGAGGGTCAGGCGGGCGACAACATCGGTGCGCTGCTGCGCGGCACGAAGAAGGAGGACGTGGAGCGCGGTCAGGTGCTGTGCGCTCCGGGTTCGATCACGCCGCACACGAATTT
>JBDLRG010000061.1:0-5314 GCA_039800125.1 Actinomycetota bacterium | reverse complement strand
GTGGTGGACTGGCGCAGTGGACGACGATCGCCGATTCGGACTGCCGGGGTTCGGTCCCTCCACCTACGGAGACTCCTTCGCCGACGTCTACGACGACTGGTACGCCGACCTCGGCGACGGCGACGTCATCCGGGCGCTCGCCGATCTCCTCCCGGCGCGACCTGCCCGGGTGCTCGAGCTCGGTGTCGGCACCGGGCGGATGCTCGAGGCGCTGGCGGACCTGCGACGAGACACGGCCGATGATCTCGTCGGCATCGATTCCTCGCCGGCGATGCTCGACCGGGCCCGCGCGCGCCTCGGGGACCGGGCGACGCTTCTCGAAGGTGATTTCTCACGATTCCTCCCGGCGGGCCGCTTCGACCTCGTGTTCGCCGGGTGGAACACCTTCTTCAATCTTCCCGACGACGATGCGCTCGCGTCGTGCCTCGGCCTCGTGTCCGGAGCCCTCGACGACGACAGCGTCTTTCTCTTCGACGCGGTCGTGCCCCGGGGCGGGTCGGCCGACCACGTGGGCGTGCGGTCCATGACCGCGGACCGGGTGGTGCTGTCGGTGTCCCGTCTCGACACCGCCTCCCGGCGCATCACCGGCCAGTTCGTCGAACTGGCCGACGGTGCTCCCCCGCGCCTGCGGCCCTGGTCGGTGCGGTGGTGGACATCGGACGAGATCGCCGCCGCCTCCTCGAGCGCCGGGCTCACCGTCGCCGCGCTGTGGTCCGACGGCACCGGGACCCCTTTCGATGAGTCCTCCGAGCGGATGGTCGTGCAGCTGAGACGCACGGCTCCCCACGAAGAGGCGTCGCGCGTCGTATCCTGAACGCACAGTGAGCCAACTTCGCCTCAATCTCCTCACCAACCGCTGGGTCACGGTGGTGCCCGACCGGGCGCAGCGGCAGTCCGATTTCGCCCCGCGCGCCCCGCAGGTGGAGACCGGTCCCGAACGCGAGTGCCCCTTCTGCCCCGGCGCCTCCAGCGACGACACTCCGCTCGCCGAGACGACGAACCCGGACGGCGCCTGGTCGATGCGCGTGCTGCCGAACCGCTATCCGGCCTTCGAGGGCGAGGAGTCGCTCGCGGTGCGCAACCTCGGACCGGTGCACGTCATGGCCGAGGCGAGCGGCACCCACGAGGTGTTCGTCTTCACCCCCGAGCACGCCTCGCGCATCGACCTCTTCGACGACGCGACCATGGCCGAGCTCATGGCCACCCTTCGCGCCCGGTTCGAGGCCCACGCAAGCGAACCGAACATCCGCTACACCCAGGCCATCGTCAACCACGGCCGCGAGGCCGGCGCGTCGATGTCGCACCCGCACGGACAGCTACTCGGTCTGCCTTTCGTGCCGGGCGAGATCCTCGAGGAGGAGCGCGCCTTCGAACGCTTCAAGGGCGGCTGCATCGTGTGCGCCACCTGCGAGGCGGAATCCGGCAGCGAGCGGTCCGTCCTGGTCAACGAGCACGCCCTCGTGGTGTGTCCTTTCTGGAGCTCGAGCCCGTACGAACTGCTCATCATGCCGCGGCACCACGACTGCCACCTCACCGACTCCTCCCCCGACGCGCTCACGGGCGTCGGCGTCGCGGTGCGCGACGCTCTGCGGCTGCTGAACGGCGTGCTCGGAGACATCGCCTACAACCTCGTCTTCCACACCGCCCCGGCCCACCACGCCGGTGCGTACCACTGGCACGTTCACCTCTGGCCGAAACTCACCACCGCCGCCGGCTTCGAGCGCGGCACCGGGGTCATGCTCAACATCGTCGCCCCCGAGACCGCCGCGGGTCACCTGCGCTCCGCCGTGGTGTCGGCGTGACCGTGTCCGGCGTCCGCGTCCACGTCGACATCGACGCCACCCCCGAGCGCATCTGGGAGGTCGTCGAGCCGGTGGAGAACCACGTCGAGTGGATGTCCGACGCCGTCGCCATCCGCTTCCTCGGCGACCAGCGACGCGGCACCGGCACCGTGTTCCTCTGCGACACGCGCATCGGGCCCTTCTCGCTCGTCGATGAGATGACGATCACCGCCTGGGAGCCCGCCCGCCGCATGGGCGTGCGCCACACCGGGCTCGTCACGGGCTCGGGGGACTTCTTCATCGAGGCGATCGGCGACGGTCGCAGCCGCTTCACCTGGGAGGAGAACCTCGAGTTCCCCTGGTGGATGGCCGGCCCGCTCGGGGCGTTCGTTGCCGGCAAGACGGTGCTGCGCTTCGTGTGGCGGCGCAACCTGCGCGCACTGAAGCGCATCGTCGAATCCGGTCGCTGACCCCGGCCCTCACACGAGGGCGCGCAGGAGAGCGGTGGTGCCCACTCCCGACACGATGACGACCGCGAAGGGAAGGCGTCGCCAGCTGGCGAGCACCGCAGCCGCCAGACCCGCCGCGCGCGCATCGAGGACGATCTGCGTGCCGGAGGTGAAGGTGTCCTTGGTGATGAGCCCGGCGAGCAGGGCGGCGGGTATGAGCAGCAGGCACCGCTGCACGACGTCGGGCATGGTGCGTCCCCCGACCACGAGCGCACCGAGCGCCTTGAAGCCCCAGGCCACGGCCCCAAGGGCGAGGATGAGCGTCCAGGTCACGGCGCACCGTCCGTCGCCGGTGCCGGGCCGCCATGAACATCCTCGGGCGACGCCGGTGCAACCCCGAAGAGGATGCCGAAGGCGGCCACGAGGACGGGAAGACCCACGGGCATGAATGGCGCGAACGCCACGGTGACGACGCCACCGAACGCCGCCGCCCGGCGTCCGCGCCGGGTACGCAGATGGGGCACGAGCATGGCGGTGAACATGACGGGGAACGCCGCATCGAGACCGAAAGTGGCCGGATCGATGCTCGAGCCGAGCAGGGCGCCGAGCAGGGTTCCCGAGCACCACGAGGCGTACAGGATCGGGCCCGACACCCAGAACGCCGTCTCGCGCAGTGCGGGGTCGGACTCGGCGGTGGAGATGGCCGTGGTCTCGTCGATGACGAAGTGCGCTCCCACGAGGCGGCGCAGCCGGCCGCGTCCGATGACGGGAGAGAGCGCCACGCCATACACGGCGTTGCGGGCCGCGAGCAGGGCCGCACCGCCGAACGCGGCGCCGAACGAACCCCCGGCGGCGACCACGGAGACGGCCGACATCTGGGACGCCCCGGTGTAGACGAGCAGTGACATCACCGTGGCCTGCACGACGCTCGCCCCGGCGGTCACCGCGAGCACGCCGAACGACAGACCGAACACGACGAAGGCCGCGCCCACCGCGAGCGAGGCGCCGACGAACCGCCGGGCGTCCGGCGCCCGGAGAAGCCGGGGGATCACCGCCCCTCGAACCTGGCCTTGCCCGGGCCGTTCTCGCGGAAGCTCGCGACACCGGTCGCGGCATCGGCGGTGCCGAACACCTCGGTGAAGAGCCCGCGCTCGAGCACCAGTCCGTCGGCGAGTCCGAGCGCGAGGCCCTCGTCGACGGCGCGCTTGACGAGCCGCGCGGCCACCCGCGGACCGGCGGCGACGACGGTGGCCAGGTCGAGCGCACGCGTCATGAGGGCGTCGGGAGCCACCACCTCGTCGGCGAGTCCGATGGCGAAGGCCTCCTCAGCGCGCACCTGACGACCGGTGAGCATCAGCTCCTTGGCCCGGCTCGCCCCGACCGTGCGGGGCAGGCGCTGGGTTCCCCCACCGCCCGGGATGATGCCGAGCAGGATCTCGGGCTGGCCGAACACGGCCTTCTCCGATGCGATGCGATAGTCACAGGCGAGGGCCAACTCGCATCCACCGCCGAGGGCGTAACCCGACACCGCAGCGATCGTGAACGCCGGGATGGCCGCCACGGCATCGAGCGCGCCGTGGAACGCCGCGCCGACCACGGTCGCCTCGGTGGGTCCGCCGAACTCGGAGATGTCGGCACCGGCCGCGAAGATGCGGTCGCCCCCGGTGATCACCACCGCACCGACCGGGTCGCGGGTGAGCTCCTCGGCCACGGCGCGAAGACGCGCGAGGAGTGCGGTGGAGAGAGCGTTCACCTTCGGCGAGTTCAGCGTCACGATGGCGACGCCGTCGGGGCGTCGCTCGAGAAGGACGGAATCGTCGGACATGTCAGGCACCCACTCCCTCGAGCATGCGGTCGGCCGCCGACCACGGGTCGATGCGCCGGGCGATCACGTCGTCCTGAAGACCTTCCCAGCGCGGACCGGTGCAGATCTCCCGGGCGCGCAGCTCGAGACGGCGCGCCACGATCTCGCGCAGTTCCTCGCGCAGACGGAACTCCCGGCGCCGGGCCAGTTCACCGTTCGCTTCGATGGTCTCGCGGTGGCGCACGACCTCGTCCCAGAGATGCGCGACGCCCTGCCCGGTGTTGCCGACCGTGGCCACGATGGGGGGGATCCAGGTGTCGGCGTCGTGGTCGCCGAGTTCGATCATCTGCTCGATGTCGCGCCGTGTCTCCTCGACGCCCTTGCGGTCGGCCTTGTTGATGACGAAGATGTCGGCGATCTCCATGAGCCCGGCCTTGTTGGCCTGCACCGAGTCGCCCCAGCCCGGGTTGAGCACGACCACGGTGGTGTCGGCCTTGCCGGCGATCTCCACCTCCACCTGTCCCACCCCGACCGTCTCGACGATGATCCAGCCGCGCCCCACCGCGTCGAGGAGGCGGATGGCCTCGGGGGTGGAGAGCGACAGTCCGCCGAGGTGACCGCGCGTCGCCATGGAACGGATGAAGACTCCGGGGTCGGTGGCGTGGTCCTGCATGCGCACCCGATCGCCGAGGATGGCCCCACCGGTGAAGGGCGACGACGGGTCGATGGCCAGCACCGCGACCTCGGTGTCGACGGCCCGCAGATGCCCGATGAGCGCACTCGTCAGGGTGCTCTTGCCGGCACCGGGTGCCCCCGTGATCCCGACGGTGTAGCCCTCGCCACCACGGGAATAGGCGAGGCGCCCGACCTGGCGCGCGGCCTCGTCACCCCGTTCGAGGAGCGAGAGTGCCCGGGCGAGGGCGGCGCGGTCGCCGGAACAGGCCTGCTCGAAGAGTTCGGCCGGGGAGAGCGAGCGCCGGGCCACTCAGGCGACCTGCACGACCTCGGTGACCCCGTCGATGCGGTCCTTCATGATGCGCTCGATGCCGGCCTTGAGGGTCTGGTCAGAGGCGGGACACGTGGTGCAGGCGCCGGTGAGCTCGACACGGACCACGCCGGTCTCCTCGTCGACGTCATGGAGGATGATGTCGCCACCGTCGGCCTGCAGGGCGGGCCTGATGACGACGATCGTCTCCTCGACTTGCTGGCGCAGCGTCATGTCCGTCCCTTCGTTCCGCCCCGAACGATACCGACCCGCCCGGCCGACGCGGGGTTCCGCG
>JBDLRG010000060.1:0-3705 GCA_039800125.1 Actinomycetota bacterium | reverse complement strand
CGGCCCGCGGCCACCGAGGACGAGATGTGGGAGGCCCTTCGCGCCGCCGAGGCCGCCGATTTCGTCGCCGCCCTCGAGGGAGGCCTCGACGCCGCCGTGTCCCAGGCGGGGACGAACTTCTCCGGTGGTCAGCGTCAGCGGCTCTCCATCGCCCGTGCCCTCGTGCGACGTCCCCGCATCTACGTCTTCGACGACTCCTTCTCGGCGCTCGACACCGCCACCGACGCGCGCGTTCGTGCGGCACTGGCCCGCTGGACGCGGGACGCTGTGACCGTCGTCGTGGCCCAGCGCGTCTCCACCGTGCTCGCCGCCGACCTCATCCTCGTGCTCGAGGACGGGGAGGTCGTCGGACTCGGTCGTCACGAGGACCTGATGGTGACGTGTCCCACCTACGCCGAGATCGTCGACTCCCAGCGCACGGCCCTGGCCGGTGACCTGCCCGTGGCGGGGGTGGGCGAGTGAGCGCTCACGGACAGGGCGGGCCGCGTCCCCAAGGTGCCCAGTTGCGGGACGGCCGCATGAGCGCAGTGGGCATGCCGACCGAGAAGTCGCGTGACTTCCGGGCGACGGCCCGGCGTCTCGTGCACCGCATGTCCCGCGAAGCCTGGCTCGTGGTCGTCGTGCTCGCCATGGCGGTGGGCAGCGTGGTGTTGTCGGTCCTCGGCCCGAGGATCCTCGGCAACGCCACGAACATCGTCTTCGACGGTCTCGTGCGGGCCCGTGCGGGAGGAGAGGGCATCGACTTCGGAGCCCTCCACTCGACGCTGCGGTTCGCGGTCGGCCTCTACGTGGTCTCGTTCGTCCTGCACTACGGCCAGGCCTTCCTGCTCGCGGGCGTGGTGCAGCGCACGATGCGACGCCTGCGGGCCGACGTCGAGACCAAGATCCACAGGCTCCCTCTCGCCCACATCGACGGCACTTCGCGGGGTGATCTGCTCAGCCGTGTCACGAACGACATCGACAACATCGCCCAGAGCCTGCAGCAATCGCTCAGCCAGCTGGTGGTGGCCGTCCTCACCATCGGCGGGGTCCTGGCGATGATGTTCTGGGTGTCGCCTCTGCTCGGCACGATCGCCCTCGTCACGGTCCCGGTGTCGGTGGCGGTCATGGGGTTCATCGCCCGTCGCTCACGGGCCCGTTTCATCGCCCAGTGGGCCCACACGGGAGCGCTCAACGGATTGGTGGAGGAGGCCTTCTCCGGGCACGCCGTCGTGAAGGTCTTCGGTCGTCAGGCCGAGGTGGAGTCCCGTTTCGACGAGACGAACGAGCGCCTCCATGACGCGGGGTTCGGAGCGCAGTTCATGTCGGGCTCCATCCAGCCGATCATGTTCTTCCTCGGGAACCTCAACTACGTGGCCATCGCCGTCGTCGGGGGCATGCGGGTGGCGTCGGGACGGATGGGAGTCGGCGACGTCCAGGCCTTCATCCAGTACTCGCGCCAGTTCACCCACCCCATCACCCAGGTGGCCTCGATGTTCAACGTGCTCCAGTCGGGCGTGGCATCGGCCGAACGCGTCTTCGAGTTCCTCGATGTGACCGAGGAATCGACGGATCCCGTGAGGGTTCCCTCGCCGGCCGTGCTGGGACGCGTCGAGTTCGAGCACGTGCGCTTCTCCTACGACCCGATGCGCCCTCTCATCCGAGATCTCTCGCTGGTGGCCGAACCCGGAGACACGGTCGCCATCGTCGGGCCGACGGGGGCGGGAAAGACCACGCTCGTCAATCTCATCATGCGCTTCTACGAACTCGACGGAGGGCGGATCCTCCTCGACGGACGCGACATCGCGTCAATGCCGCGTGGTGAGTTGCGCTCGCACTTCGGCATGGTCCTCCAGGACACCTGGCTCTTCGGCGGGACGATCCGGGACAACATCGCCTTCGGGAATCCCGCCGCCGATGAGGAGGCCATACTCGAGGCCGCCCGAGCCGCCTACGTGGACCGCTTCGTTCGGGCCCTTCCCGACGGCTATGACACGGTGCTCGACGATGAGAGCGGTGCGGTGAGCGCGGGGGAGAAACAGCTCATCACCATCGCCCGGGCGTTCCTGGCCGACCCCGCGATTCTCATCCTCGACGAGGCGACCAGTTCGGTGGACACGCGCACCGAGGTGCTCATCCAGAAAGCGATGGCCCGTCTGCGCTCTCGGCGCACGAGTTTCGTCATCGCCCACCGGCTCTCGACGATCAGGGACGCCACGACGATTCTCGTGATGGAGGACGGCGCCATCGTGGAACAGGGCGACCATGACGCACTCATGGCCGCAGGCGGCGCGTACCGCCGCCTCTACGACGCCCAGTTCGCGGCGCCGGCCGCCGAGTTGGCGTGACCGGTCCGAGGGCCCGTCAGAGCTGAAGGGCCTTGATCTCGAGGAACTCCTCGAAGCCGTACTCGCCCAGTTCGCGTCCCACGCCCGACTGCTTGTAGCCGCCGAAGGGAGCATCGGCGTTGAAGGCGCCGCCGTTGATCTCCACCTGGCCGGTGCGGATGCGGCGGGCGATGGCAATCGCCTTGTCCTTGTCAGCGGCCCACACGGCGCCGGCGAGGCCGTAGACGCTGTCGTTGGCGATGCGCACCGCGTCCTCCTCGTCCTCGTAGGGAAGGATGGACAGGACGGGACCGAAGATCTCCTCCTGGGCGATGGTCATGTCGGTGCGCACCTCGGAGAACACCGTGGGACGCACGTAGTACCCCTTGCCCGTGCCCTCGGGCGCACCCGGTCCACCGGCGATGAGTTTGGCGCCCTCGTCGATGCCCTTCGTGATGTAGCTCTGTACGCGATCGCGCTGTGCAGCCGAGGCGAGCGGACCGAGGTTCGACCCCTCGGTGAACGGGTCGCCCACCTTCATCGAACCGGCGACGGCGGCAGCGACCTGCTCGGCTTCGGCCAGACGCGAGCGGGGCACGAGCATGCGGGTGAGGGCGGAACAGGTCTGCCCGCAGTTGAGGAACGCCTTGCCCACACCCGAGCCGACGGCCTTTTGGAAGGTCTCGGCGTCGAGGTCGTCGCAGATGATGTTGGCGCTCTTGCCTCCCAGTTCGAGTGCGACCTTCTTGATGGTCTCGGCACCGACCTGGGCGACTCGGCGTCCGGCGCGGGTGGAGCCGGTGAACGAGACCATGTCGACGTCCGGGCTCGCGGCGATTGCCTCACCCACGACGGGGCCCGTGCCGGTGACGAGGTTGAAGACTCCGGCCGGGAGACCAGCCTCATGGATGATCTCGGCGAGCATGAAAGCGTCGATGGGGGCGACCTCGCTGGGCTTGAGCACCACCGTGCACCCGGCGGCCATCGCAAAGGCGACCTTGGCGGCGATCTGGTGGAGGGGGTAGTTCCACGGGGTGATGCACCCCACGACTCCGATGGGCTCGCGCACGACGACCGAGGAGCCCACCTGCTTCTCGTAGGAGAACGACTCGGCGAGCGCGGCCGCCCGGGCGAACGAGTTCATGGGCAATCCGACCTGGATGATCTGGGAGAGGGGCTTGACCATGCCGGTCTCGCGCGAGATCGCCGAAGAGATCTCGTCCATTCGTGCTCCGAGTGCCGCGGCGATCGCGTTCATGTAGGCGGCGCGTTCGGAGGCGGGGCGGGAACTCCATGCCACGAAGGCGGCCCTGGCGGCTGCGGCGGCCTTGGCGACGTCGTCGGCCGTTCCCTCGGGGATGGTCGCCATGACCTCCTCGGTCACCGAATCGAAGACCGG
>JBDLRG010000059.1:0-2757 GCA_039800125.1 Actinomycetota bacterium | reverse complement strand
GGGCAGATACACCTCGACGTGGCGCGGGGTGCCCGGCTGACGGCGCGGGGCGATCGTGACGGGGACGCGCATCGAGTCCCACATGCCGGGTGGTACGAAGTCGACGGTGGCGGCGCGGGATCGGCCCATCACCACGGTCTGGAACGCCCACACCGCCATGATCGTGTCCCCGCCGAAGACCCCGTCGGCGGGACCGGGATCGAACCCCAGTTCCTTCAGGCGCACCTGGATGCGGCGCACATCTTCTCCCTCGTCGCCGCGGGAGATCTTGCGCGTGAGCGGCACGCACGCCACCGCCGAGGCCGTGTCGCATCCCACGTTGGCGGGGTCGAGGGTGGTCTCGGGCGCTGAAGTCGGCGCGGTGACGGCATCGGAGCCACCGACGTTCACCACGATCGCCGACACCGTGGCCACCACGAGGAGCGCCAGGAACGCCGGCTTCCACCACGGGACATCGGGTGCGTGTCCCCAGCCCTCGAACTTGACACCGGGGTCGAATGCATCGGCGGGGACGGGACGCGGGTGCGGGCCGGAGCCGCTCGGGTCGTCGGAGCCGAAGGGGGTGCTCACAAGAAGGGCAGGATACCAACGGCTCCCCGCGTGGCCCGGTCGGGCCACATCGTCAGGCCGCGCCGGGTGCCCGCGGGCGGATGCGACGGATCTCCCTGCGCAGGGAGAAGGCCTCGCGCAGGATGCCGAGGATCACGCGCGGCGAACTCAGCGTCGACACGCCGCGGGTGCGGGGGAAGTAGTCCACGCCGAACTGGATGACCGTGTATCCGTGGCGCACCGCTCGGGCCATCAGTTCGGCGTCGATGAAGGATCCCTCCGACCGGAGCACCACGTCGTCGAAGATCCGCCGCCGACACAATTTGAAGGCGAAGTTCACGTCGCGCAGGCGCAGACCGAACAGCACGCGCACCAGCAGGTTGTAGAACGCCGAGTACACGGTGCGCACGTAGCCCTCGCCGGTCCGGTCGAAGCGCCATGCACTGACGATGTCGGCGTCGTAATAGCGCATGAGACGCACCGCCCTGTGCACCTCGTGCATGTCGAAGGGGAGATCGGCGTCGGTGTACAGGACGATGTCCCCGGTGGCCGCGGCGAACCCCGACTTCATCGAGCCCCCGAGCTTCCGGTTCGTCGGGTGGCTCACCAGCCTCACCCGCGGATCCTCCGCGGCGAGGCGGCGGGCGATGTCGGGCGTGTCGTCGGTGGATGCGTCGTCCACGACGATGATCTCCCAGTCCGCGACGTCCCCCGATGCCACCAGCTCGGTGCACTCCTCACGGGCCGCCTCCACGGCACGCTCGATGTAGCCCTCCTCGTTCCACATGGGGAAGAACACCGAGAGCTTCTCGAATCCGGCGCGATGCATGCGGTACCAAGGCTAACGGCGGCGGGACAGCCGGACGGGGCGCGGTGCGACGGCGGTCTGTGTACCGTGAGGGCGTGTCCGACGCGCCCCTTCCCCCTCCCGCGACTCGGGATGCACCGTTCGTCGACGGATGGCGGACCGTGGCCATCGTCTCGTGGGTCCTCGTGTTCCTCTCGCTGGTTGCCGTGGCGGTGAGCGGTCGCACCATCGGTCGCTCACCGTGGTGGCTCGGCCCCGAGGCCGATCCCGCCCCCGTGTGGATGGTGGCCGTGCCGGTCTCCCTCGTCATCGTCCCCGTGTGGTGGGCGGTGCGTCGCACGGTTTCCGCCGGACTCGTCGGTGCAGTGTGCGCGGTGCTGCTCGGACTCGTCGCAGTCCCCGACGCCGCCGATCGCCCCGGCATCGCCGTCGTCGTCGCCGTCGTCGCCGTCGCGGCACTGGTCTCCTCGGTCGCGGTCGTGGCGGGAACACGCCACTACCGTTGACCCATGGCCAAGGTCCTCACCTCACTTCCGGCCGGCGAACGCATCGGCATCGCGTTCTCGGGCGGACTCGACACCTCGGCGGCCGTGGCCTGGATGCGGGGCAAGGGGGCCGTCCCCTGCGCCTACACCGCCGATCTCGGGCAGCCCGACGAACCGGACCTCTCCGGTGTGCCGGACCGCGCCCGGGAGTACGGCGCAGAGATCGCCCGCTTGGTGGATTGCCGCGAGGAACTCGTCCACGAGGGTCTCGTCGCACTGCAGTGCGGTGCGTTCCACATCTCCACGGCCGGGAAGACCTACTTCAACACCACACCCCTCGGACGGGCGGTGACGGGAACCCTCCTCGTGCGGGCCATGCAGGCCGACGGCGTCGACATCTGGGGTGACGGCAGCACCTACAAGGGCAACGACATCGAACGTTTCTACCGCTACGGACTCATGGTGAATCCGGCCCTGCGCATCTACAAGCCGTGGCTCGACCCCGCGTTCGTGTCCGAGTTGGGCGGGCGCACCGAGATGAGCGGGTTCCTGGCCGCACGTGGGCTGCCCTATCGGGACGCCACGGAGAAGGCCTACAGCACGGACGCGAACATCTGGGGCGCGACCCACGAGGCCAAGAAGCTCGAGGACCTCTCGAACGGCATGGACCTCGTGGAGCCGATCATGGGCGTGGCGCACTGGCGCGAAGACGTCGACGTCGTCGCCGAGACCGTCACCGTCGGCTTCGTCGAGGGCTTCCCCGTGTCATTGAACGGCCGCGAATTCGGGACGCGCGCCGCGCTCGTCGCCGAGGCGAACGTCATCGGCGGTCGTCACGGTCTCGGGATGAGCGACCAGATCGAGAATCGCATCATCAAGGCGAAGAGCCGGGGAATCTACGAGGCACCGGGCCTG
>JBDLRG010000058.1:0-3412 GCA_039800125.1 Actinomycetota bacterium | reverse complement strand
TGCACGACGGGACGGCAGTAGTTTCGCGGGGTGCTCCATCGCCGCGACATCGAGGGACTCCGGGCCGTCGCGGTGCTCGCCGTCATCGCCTACCACTTTCACTTCTCCGGCGTGGGCGGCGGCTTCGTCGGGGTCGACGTCTTCTTCGTCGTCTCGGGTTTCCTCATCACCTCGCTCCTCCTGCGCGAACACGCCGAATCAGGTCGCATCTCCTTCGCCCGCTTCTATGCCCGACGCGTCAAGAGACTGCTGCCGATTTCTGCCGTCGTCCTCGCCGCGACGGCGGTGGCATCGATGCTGTGGCTCGACCCGACCCGGCTCGACACCCTGCGCATCGACACCATCGCCGCCTCCCTCTTCGGGGCCAATGTCGTGTTCGGCTGGCGCGGTACCGACTATCTGGCGAGCAATCTGCCTCCTTCGCCCTTGCAGCACTACTGGTCGCTGTCGGTGGAGGAGCAGTTCTACGCGATCTGGCCGGCGCTCATCGCCCTGACAGCACTGCTCCCCCTCGGATCGCGCTCGGTGCGCCGCCGGGCCCTCATGGCCATCGCCGTCCTCTCCGGTGCCTCGTTCGTCGCCAGTGTCGCCTTGTCCGCGTCGCAGGCGTCGTGGTCGTACTTCGGTCTGCACACGCGTGCGTGGGAGATGGGCGCCGGTGCACTGCTCGCGTGCGCCTGGCCCTCGGTGGAAAGAGTTCCCCGCGGCATACGCGCCGTGCTCGGCTGGACGGGACTCGGCCTCGTCGCCCTCGCCGTCACGACCTTCGGCTCGGTGTCCGGGTTCCCCGGTTGGCTCGCCATGGTGCCCGTGCTCGGAGCGGTGCTCGTGCTCGGTGCAGGCGACGACACGGTTCACGGGCCCGTCGCGGCGTTGCGAACGGGACCACTGCAGTGGATCGGCGCCCGTTCGTACTCGCTCTACCTCTGGCACTGGCCGGCGATCATCATCGCCGAGGGACGCAACGAGGGGCCGCTCTCGCTGGGCCAGCGCGTCGGGCTCCTCGTGGGCGTGGTCACGGTGTCCGAGATCGGCTTCCGGGTGGTGGAACGCCCGGCCCGCGTCTCGCGCACTCTCTCGACACGGCACGGCGTCGCCATCGGACTCGGGGGCCTGCTCGTGGCGGGCGGCATCGGCTCGGGGATGGTGGTCGGTGCCTACGACCCCGATCTCTCGACCGGAGTCGTCGTCGCCGCTCCCGACCTCGACCCCGTGATCACGACGACGGTGGCCGATCCCCCGCCCATCAACAACGACGGCGCGGCGCCGCTCGCGGCGATCCGGGCGGCAATCACGACGCGGGTGCTGCCCGACAATCTCATCCCCGACCCCGACGTGGCGCGCAACGACGTCGCCCTCACCTATGACAACGGCTGTCACGGTTCGTACCGCACGCGGCCCGACCCCGACTGCGTCTTCGGTGATCCCGCCGGCGACGTGACCGTGGCCCTGTGGGGGGATTCGCACGCCGCCCAGTGGTTCGACGTCCTCGACGACATCGGCGCCCGCCGCGGTTGGCGCGTGCTGTCCATCACCACGGGTGGCTGTCCCATCATCGAGGTGCTCACCTACAACAAGGTGAACCAGGACACCTACGAACATTGCGGCGACTGGCGTCGTCGGACGCGCGCGTATCTGCGCGAACAGCGCGTCGACGTCGTGTTCCTGGCCAGCTACTACCGCTCCACCCTCGACTCGACGCGCAAACCCATCCGCGTCGCGGACTGGGAGCGCCGACTGCCCGAGTTGCTCGACGGATTGCGGGCCGACGGCATCGAACCGGTGGTCATCGGCGGCATCCCCGACCCGCCCCGCAGCGTCCCCGGCTGCGTGACGATGAACCGCCGCAACATCATGGAGTGCGCCGCCCGGGCCGACGACGAGTTCTACGCCCGGGTGGACTCGGCCGTGGGGCGCATCGCCCGGGAGCACGGGGCGGGATTCTTCGCCCCTATGCGCTGGATGTGCGCGGACGGTCTCTGTCCCCCGGTGGTGGGCAACATCCTCGTGTACCGCGACAGCTACCACCTCACCACGACGTTCGCGATGTGGATGACACCCGTCATCGAGGCCACGGTGGCCGCACGGGTGGAGTGGGTGGCCGCCCGCAACGGGTGACCCGGCGCGCACCCCGGGGACACGGGGCCGCAATGGCGGAAGGGGTGGGATTTGAACCCACGGTGGCTATTCACCACAACGGTTTTCGAGACCGTCCCATTCGGCCGCTCTGGCACCCTTCCGTCGGGAGAGGCTAGCGGTCGGCGGAGCGGAGTCCCCCGAAGAAACCGCGCAGCAACTCCGCCGATTCCTCCGCCAGCACTCCGTGCACCACGGGCGGATTGTGGTTGAGGCGCGGATCGCTCGTCACGTTGTAGAGGCTCGCCGTGGCACCCGCCTTCGGGTCGGCCGCGCCGTACACGAGGGCGCCGATGCGCGCCGCGACGAGGGCGCCGGCGCACATCACGCACGGCTCGAGAGTGACGACCAACGTGCAGTCATCGAGGCGCCACCGCCCGAGTTTCACGGCGGCATCGCGCAGGGCGAGCACCTCGGCGTGCGCCGTGGGATCACCCGTCTTCTCCCGCTCGTTGTGACGGGCGGCCACGATCTCGCCGTTTCGCAGCACGACGGCTCCGACAGGGACGTCACCGTGGAGGAGGGCCGCACGAGCCTCGTCGAGGGCGGCGCGCATCGCCGGTGTCGGGTCGACGGGCACGGGTGACGGCGGGTTCACTCCGTGGAAACTAGCCACGGGGCCGGATGGCGGAAGGGGTGGGATTCGAACCCACGGAAGCTTTCACTTCACACGCTTTCCAAGCGTGCCGATTCGGCCGCTCTCGCACCCTTCCACATGACGGCGTGACCGTCACGAAGGAGGGAGCCTATCGGTCGGTTATCCTGACCTTCTCAACGACCACGGGCTCGCCCGCGGGAGGCGAGGTGGCGGTCGGGTCCTGTGCGACGGTCGCCCGTAAACCAGGTCAGGTCCTGACGGAAGCAGCCTCCACGCGGGAAAGATCGTGTGCCGCAGATCGCCTGGCCGTCACCTCACTTCCCGCGTGCTCCCGGAAGGAAGGACCACCCATGACCTCCACCATCCTCCCCGGCAACAACGCCCGGTGGATCCGCCTCGGCGCCATCGGTGGCGCGGTTGTCCTCGTGCTCATTCTGCTCGTCGGCTCCTACAACGGTCTCGTCGACCGCGAGGCGAGGGTCGACCAGACCGTGGCCGACCTCGAGGTGCAACTGCAACGGCGCTTCGATCTCATCCCGAACCTCGTGAGCGCGGTGGAAGCAGCGCTCGAACAGGAGCGCGAGATCATCGCCGACGTGACCGAGGCCCGCACCCGTTACGCCGGGGCCGCCTCGTCCGACGACAAGGTGGCGGCCGGTGCCGCCCTCGAGGGTGCTC
>JBDLRG010000057.1:0-5605 GCA_039800125.1 Actinomycetota bacterium | reverse complement strand
TCGCCAGCAATTGGTAGTCGCCCAGATCGAGGCCGAACTGCGCCAGGTCCCGCTCGATGGCCTTGAGCAAATCGCCGGAGGTCCCGATGAACGAACGCCACGCGGCCATCTCGGAGGGGTCGAGCCATCGGGTCGCCATGGGAAGGAGCATAACCCGACCGCCTCGCAATAGTTGACAGCGCAATCATCTTCTTCTAGGGTCGCACCGTCAACCCGGACCACCCAGGTCCGATCAACACAAGGAGACATTCCATGGACATCGTCCTTCTCGCCGGTCGCATCCTGTTTGCGATCATGCTCGTCAGTGGCGGCCTCAACCACTTCCGTCACCTCGACGCCATGACCGGCTACGCCACCTTCAAGAAGGTGCCCGCCGCCAAGCCCGCGGTCGCCCTGTCGGGTCTGGCCCTCTTCCTCGGTGGCCTCTCGATCGTCCTCGGTCTGTGGGCCGACCTCGGTGCCCTCGTGGTCGCCGTGGTCCTCATCGCCATGGCCGTGAAGATGCACGACTTCTGGAAGGCCGAGGGCGACGCCAAGCAGACCGAGACCATCGGCTTCTTCAAGAACATCTCGATGGCCGGCGGTGCACTCTTCATGTTCGCCGTCGCCTCCACCGTGGTGAACGACGAGAAGGCCGCCCTGTTCGGTCCCGCCATCAAGGCCGGACTGCTCAACCTGTTCTCGCTCGACATCAGCTGACCCTTGCGGCCGCACGGCCGCATCGCACGTCGAAGGACCCCGGTGGAGCGATCCATCGGGGTCCTTCCGCGTTCAACCTCCGGGAACGCGACTACCCTGCTGACGTGCTCGCCGTCGACGTTCCCGACCTGGCCGCGAGCACTCCCCTGTGGCTCGGCCTCGCCACCGTGTTCGTCAACTCCGTGCTCGGCGCCCTGCGCGGCTACGCCGACGACACCCGACGTTGGGACATCGTGGGGGTGGCGGTCTTCGCACTGCTCATGGGTCTCGGGGGCGGCTTCATCCGCGACCTGCTGCTCGGCAACCTGCCGGCGGAGTCGCTGCGCGAGCCGTGGTACGTCGCCGCCGTCGCGGCGGCGGTGGTCGTGGTGGCGGCGACGCACCGGTGGATGCACCGCATCGCACCCCTCACGCGCCTCGGCGAGGCCGTCGGCCTCGGCCTGTTCGCCGTCGTTGGCGTCGCCTACGCCCGGGAGGCCGGTCTGCCGCCGCTCAACACCGTGCTCATCGGCACGCTCAGTGCGGTGGGCGGCGGGATGCTCGTGTCGGTGCTCCAGGGCCGGGTCCCCCGTGTCCTGCTCGCCAGCACACCCCATGCTCTGCTCGCCGTCGTCGGATCGGCCACCTACGCGGTGGCCGCACCGTGGAGATCGGACGCCGCATCGTTCGCCGGTATAGCGGTGGTGGTCGTCGCCCAGTACCTCGTCGACCATTTCGGTGTCGAGACGAGACCGGCGTCCCCGCACCGTCGCTCCTAGGGAGTCAAAGCCACCGCGGCAGCGGCAACCGCATCGGTGGACCGACCGGGCACCGAGTGCCACCCCCAATAACGGTTGGTGAGTGCGATGACGGCGGAGGCGGGCAGGTCCACCCCCTCGTGGGACGCGTCCGACGTCGTGTGGGCATCCGTCACGAGAACAGCGTCGTAGCCACGAGCCACGGCTCCGTGCAGGGTGGACCGGATGCACCACTCGGTCTGTGCTCCGCAGACGACGAGACGAGAGACATCGAGTCCGCCGAGCACGCGGTCGAGGTCCGTGTCCTCGAACGCGTCTCCGAACCTCTTGTCCATCACCGGTTCGTCCGGCCCCGGTGCCAATCCGTCGACGATGCACCAACCAGGGGATCCCGCCGGCAGTTCGTCGTCGTTGTGACGCACCCACACCACCGGGCATCCCTCGCGTCGCGCCCGATCCACGAGTGAGGCGATGCGGGCCACGACGCCGTCGCGGTCGTGGGCACCCGCCACCACGTCGACCTGCACGTCGACGACGAGAAGTGCCGTTCCCGCGCGTCCCGTCAGCGTGCTCATTCGCCCGTCTCCCCGTCGACCGCCTCGCGCAGGAGGTCGGCATGCCCGTTGTGGCGCGCGTACTCCTCGATCATGTGAACGAGGATCCAGCGAAGGCTCGGCGCCTCGCCGTTGTCCCATCGGCGCACCGACGTGCCGTCAAGACCGCCGTCGACGAGTGCCCGGGCGGTCAGTGTCTCGGAACGCGCCACCGAGGCCCTCCACAGCGCACGGACGTCCTCGGGGTCGTCGGCCACCGCCGACGTCCACTCCCAGTCGCGATCGAGGCTCCAGTCGACGCTGCGCCACGGCTCGGCGCGCTCGTTGCCGTGCAGCCAGTGGGAGAACCAGTGGTCCTCCACCCATGCCATGTGCTTGAGCAGACCGGCGAGCGTCATGGACGACGCCGCGACTCGCGAACGCATGCCGTCCGCATCCACGCCGCGACACTTCCACTCGAGCGTGGCCCGCTGGAATCCGAGGAATCCGAGCAATGTGGTCGGCTCATCGCCGGCCGGGTGTGGCTCGGGGCGACCATGCTCGTCGACGACCGGATCGCCGGGATCACTCACCTGCCATGGCCCCCGAAGAGGGCACCCATGATGGACGCGACGAGCAACTCGTCCCACTGGGAGAGATCGAGATCCATCTCCACGATCTCCAGGTGCACGCGACCGTCGATGGCCCCGATCCACCAGTAGAGAAGGACCGTGAAGTCGCCGCGGTAGTCGACCCATCCCTGCTCTCGCGCGTACTCGAGGCTCTCCGCATATGCGGCCACCACGCGCGCATCGGCGCGAGTGACCTCGGCCGCCAGGTCGGGGCGGGTCACCGCACCGCCGACCACGGCGGCTCGGAAGCGACGTGCCGGAGCCCTGTCGGGGGAAAGCATGGACTCGAGGACCCGACCGACGATCCCCCGGAACTCGTCCCGTGAAGTGCACGCCCGGGCCGCCTCGCGGAAGTGGTCCCCGAGGTAGTCACGGTTGCGTCGGTATCGCTCGGCGTTGGCCGCCACGATGAGACCCTCCCGATCGCCGAAGGCCCGATAGAGGATGGGGGCGGTCACGCCGCAGTCCTCGGCGATCTGATGCGTGCGGATGCCGGCCTCCCCCTGCTCCTCGAGCACCTCGATGGCGCGTTCGAGGATGCGCTGGGGACTCGGCATCTCTCTGGTCTTCACGGCATGCGACCCTAGTCTCCGTGACATGTTCCGCATTCCCCCACGCCGTACGGTGGGAACATGTCACCGTCGGACGGAAACCGTTCCCGGCACTTCCCCGCGATTGAGAAGAAACACGGACGACCGACGAGCCACTGGCTCGGACTGCTCGCGCGCTCGAAGGCCTCCACCTACCCCGATCAAATGGCACTCCTGCAGGAGAAGCACGGCTTCAGCCGCACGCACGCAAATGCCCTCGTCATGACCCACCGGGGCTCTGCTACGTCGAAGCGACATGATGATTGGGGGAGCTGGCTCGGCGGACTCGGCCCGGAGCAACAGAGAGCTGCGGCACGCGTGCTCACCGACCTCGCGAAGGGCTTCCCGCGCGCCGAGCGCGTCATCGCCTGGAACCAACCGATGCTTCGTGTGAACGGCTCCTATCTCATCGGCATCTCGGCGGCGCGCGGACATCTCTCCTTCAATCCCTGCAGCACGGACGTGCTGGCCTCCTTCGCCGACGAGCTCGGGAAGCGCGGCTATCGGGTGACCCGCCACATCTTCACGGTTCCCCTCGACAAGGACGTCCACCTTCCCCTCGTGCGCCGCATGGTGCGGGCGCGCCTCACCGAGACGCGCCGCTGAGACGGCTCAGACGAACCGGGCGAAGTCGGCCACGTCCATGCGGTGCGACCGCAGGGAGTTGATTGCGGCCGATTCGTCGGCATGTCCGACGGCGATGCCGCAGAAGAGCATCTCGTTCTCCGGTGCCCCGACGAAATCGCTCACTGCTCGGTGGCGCAACGACCAGTACTCCTGGGGACAGGTCGCCAGGCCCCTCTCCACCGCCAGCAGCATGAAGGTCTGCAGGTACATCCCCAGGTCCGACCACTGGGGACGGTCCATCTGGCGGTCGACGAAGCAGAAGATCGCGGCCGGAGCATCGAAGAAGACGTTGTTGCGAGCCACCTGGGCGAGGCGGGCTGACTTGTCCTCGCGCGGGATGCCGAGTGTCTCGTACATCATCTCGCCGATCCGGAAACGGTTCGTGCGATACGGCTCGACGAGGCCCGACGGATACATGGGGTACTCGGGCTCCTCGACGAGGGGCTTGTCCTCGAGGAACGACAGGAACCGGGACATCGACCCGCCGTTGAGGGCGTAGATGCGCCAGGGCTGCAGGTTCCCCCCGCTCGGGGCCCGGGCGGCGTCGGCGACGAGCCCGCGCAGGACCTCGTGGGGAACCGGCTCGGGGGTGAACTGCCGCACGGACATTCTCTTGTTCACGGCATCGATGACATCCATGGCGGCAGGGTAACGCCAGGCATCGGCCCGGGACGCTTTCCAGGGAATCCGGTCCTAGGTTCTCCCCAGTCCCTAGCGTGGGGAGGTGCTCGCCTCCGCCGTCCTCGACAGCCTGCTCACCGCGCCGGTCATCGCCTTCCTCGTCGCCCTCGTCGCCACGCTCGCCAGGTTCGAGGTGCGATTGCCCGAGTCCCTCTACCCCATCCTTTCCACGTATCTCCTTCTCGCCATCGGCATGAAGGGAGGCCGGGCGCTCGCGGAGTCCTCACCCGGTGACCTGTGGAAGCCGTTGCTCGCCGCCCTCGTGCTCGGCGTCGTCACCCCACTCGTGGCCTTCGCCCTGTTCCGCGCCGCGGGACGTCTCGACACGGTGAACTCCGCCGCCCTCGCAGCCCACTACGGCTCGGTGTCCGCGGTGACCTTCACCGTGCTCATCGCCTCCCTCGAGGCCCGCGACATCGCCTACGAGGGTTACGCGACCGGGTTGCTCGCCGTGCTCGAGATCGTCGGCATCGTGGTCGCCTTGTTCCTGGCCCGGGGATCATCCGGCGGTGACTGGAAGAGCGGGCTCGCCGAAGTGGTGCGCGGGCGCAGCATCGCTCTTCTCGTCACGGGCCTGGTGGTGGGAGCGGTCGTCGGCGACGAGCGGATGACCCCCACCGATCCGCTGTTCGTCGGCCTGTTCACGGGTGCTCTCACGCTCTTCCTCGTGGAGATGGGCGTGATCGCCGCCGAGCGCCTGCGCGACATCGGCGGAGCTGGCTGGCGTCTGGTGCTGCTCGGCGTGGCGTTGCCCCTCCTCAACGGCTCGCTCGGTGCGGTGCTCGGACGGGCGGCCGGTCTCTCCACCGGAGGCGTCGCGGTGATGGCCGTTCTCGCCGGCAGTGCCTCCTACATCGCCGCCCCGGCAGCGGTGCGCATCGCTCTGCCGCAGGCCAACCCCGGGTTGTACGTGACGGCATCGCTCGGAGTCACGTTCCCCTTCAACCTCACGGTCGGCATCCCCTACTTCATCTGGCTCGCCCAGGCATTCACCTGACGGAGGCACCATGGACACCACCGAACGCATCCTCGTCACCATCGTCGCCGAAGCCGTCCTCGAGCATCGCCTCGTGGACGACATCAAGGAATGCGGTGCGCGCGGCTAC
>JBDLRG010000056.1:0-4502 GCA_039800125.1 Actinomycetota bacterium | reverse complement strand
GCCCAGCCGTCACGCCAGATCACCCGGTACACCCAGGCCACGATGCCCAGAATCATGAGTGCCTGGAACCACCGACCCCATGCCGAGGAATTCGCGTACGGCTTCGTCGCCGTGTGGAAGTGCCAGCTGGAGAACACGTACGGCAGGATCATCAGCTTGTGGGATTGGCGCCACCATCGATACGGCACCCACCGCACGAAGGTGGCGATGACGAGGAGGTACAGGAGGGTCTCTCCCGTGCCGGCGAGATCCTCTGCCGCATCCGCGACCGACTCCGACGCACCCCGGATTCCCTCGACGTCGTCGATCTGCTCGACGTGCAGCCACATGGCCGCCACCGAGAGCGCGCCGAACCACCGATGCCACCTGTACATGCGATCGAGACCACCGAAGACGGGCTCGAGACCCCGCCACCGCGTGGACAGGACGTTGCTCCATGCCATGAAGAGAATGGAGACCGAGCCGATGAAGAGAGCGAATGCAGGATCTCCCTCCTCGCCGACGGCATCGGCGAAGGCGAGCCACCCGACTGCCGTGGCGCTCAACAGGGCGATCGGCCCGACCCAGGCGATTCCGGGCGAGGGCGGGTTCGGAGCGACCGGACGATGCCAGCGCCAGTCCTCCCGTCGACCCGCCAACGTGCGCACGATGGCCGCGGCGTCGAGGGTGGGCATCCGACGAGGCTAACCGAGGTTGTACGGCCCATCCGGCTGCCCTTAGGGTCGCGGCGTGACCGTGTTGCGTCGTTCGGTGGTGGGAATCGTGGTCGCCCATGTCGTCGCGACATGGTTCATGGTGGGGCTCATCTGGACGGTGCACCACCTGCACTATCCGCTGCTCGGCACCGCGGGCCGCACGGCCCGTGGACCGGAGGGGATGCGTTACTTCGACACGCTCCAATCCGAACATGTGGACCGCATCGGGGCACTGCTCCTACTGCCATGGCTCACCGAGGGTCTGACGCTGCTGGCCCTGCTGGCGGTTGCCTTCCTCGGCGGATGGCGTTCACTGCGGTTGCCCGCCCTCGTGAACGGGGCGGCGATGGTGGTGGTGCTCGCGATCAGCGGCTTCTGGTCGGCACCCGCCCACGGCCGGCTGCTCGACGGATTCGATGCGTCAACATTCGACCGCCTCATGGCGGCGAATCTCGTGCGCACCCTTGCCTGGACGGTGTGTGGCATTGCGGCAGTCTGGGGCCTCGTCATCGTGATGCGCGACGATTCCGACGACACCGTCCGGACATGACGCACGCTCGGGTCCACGCCATGGCGGAGGAACGCTCGGGACCGGTGGTGGGCGACGACCTCGTCCCTGACCCCCGTCTCATCGCGACCCGGTGCATCGACATCGCTGCCCCGCCCCCGCGGGTGTTCCCATGGTTGCGCCAGATGGGGTTCGGTCGGGCCGGGTGGTACAGCTGGGACATCATCGACAATCTTGGTCGCCGCAGCGCCCGGGCGATCCATCCGGAGTGGCAGAGTCTGGTCGCAGGCGATGTCGTCCCCGGCGGGCCGGTCGACTTCATGGCGGCCGTAGTGGATCCTCCACGAGCCCTTGTCATCGTGCTCAACGGCGACGGCCGGATCGGCGCCCGGGTGCCCTTCTCGCTGGCCTACGAACTGCGCGACACCGAGGTGAACGGGGTGACGGGCACCCGCCTCGTCAGCCGGGTGCGGTTCCGGGTCGACCTTCCCGGTGGCCGACTGGTGGAGCGATTGCTCCTCGGCCCCGGCGACGGGGTGATGGTGCGCCGGCAGCTGCGCAATCTGGCCGGTCGCGCCGCGGAGACCTGACCTCGATCCATCAATCCGGAGGAGATTCCGAGCCGGTGCCCGCCAGCCGGAATCCCACGCTGCGCACGACCTCGATGACCTCCGGGCCGCCGACATCCCTGATCTTCTTGCGGAGACGCGAGGCATGGTTGTCGACGACGTGGTCGGATGCGCCGCCCCGGAACGCCGCGATCGAGTCCACGATCTGTGCCCGTGTGAAGACCCTCTTCGGGTTGGCCATGAGCAGTTGCAGGAACTGGTACTCGGTGTTGGTCAGCATCACTTCCTTGCCGCCCACGCGGAATCGGTGCTGACTGAGGTCCATCTCGAGTTCACCCCACGTGAGGATGTTCGCGCGCGGTGCACGCTGCGTCTGTCCGCGCTTGATCTGCTGGGTCACGCGCGACGTGAGGATGCGGGGTGTGATGGGCTTGGTCACGTAGTCGTCGGCACCCGCGGACAGGACCATCTCCTCGTCGACGGTCTCGTCACGGTCCGTGAGCATGATGATGGGAACCGTCGAATCTGCCCTGACTGCACGACAGAAGCCGAGGCTCTCCAACTGGGCATGTCCCACGTGGATGAGAACCAGGCTGTAGTCGCGTTGCTCGAAGAGCTCTCGTGCTTCGTTGATCGAGGGGGTGTCGTAGACCACGAACCCCATCACCTCGAGCTGGAGGCGTATGGCCAGCCGATCCTCGCTGTTGTCCTCGACCAACAAGACATTGGGAAGATCCTCGAACACTCATTGACACTACAACGCCCCGCGGCGCCTTGCCGCGGACGGCGGCGCACACGGACAGGAAATCGGGAGACAATCAGGGTACGGCCGGGGACAGAACGGTATCGATGGGGGTGACGCTGACTCCATGACCACATCACCCGACACACGCACCGACCAGTCGTCGCAGAAGAACAATGGCGAGGCAGGACCCACCCGTCGCACGACGCAACGAGCCGCGCTCTTGGCGCTTCTTCTACTCCTGCTCGGGGGAGCCGCGTGGACCACCGGAAGGTTCGGTGATGACACCGACGGATCGTCGGCGCAGGCAGGAGCGAACTCCACCATCCCGGCACGGGGCGAGGACGGAATGGACGGTGCCGATGGCACGAACGGGACGGACGGCACAGCAGGAATCAACGGAACCGACGGGACAGATGGAATCGACGGCGCAGCCGGAATCGACGGACTGGTGGGACCCCAGGGGCCCGCGGGACAGGTGGGCGGCATCGGAGCCACCGGCCCAGCCGGTCCCGGCGGGATGACGGGCGCCGATGGCCCCATGGGGCCGACCGGTGCCACCGGGGATACCGGTCAGCAAGGCGACACGGGGCTCGTGGGGCCCGCAGGTCCCCCCGGGGAGAAGGGCGACACCGGAGCCACAGGGGCGACGGGTGCCACCGGAGCCACCGGGGCAACAGGTGCCACAGGGGCGACGGGAGCATCGGGCGGAATCACCATCGGGGGCACGTGCTCGTTCGTCCACTCGGGCGCGACCGTCACCGGCACGATCGTCTGGGTGAGCTCGGGTCCGTGGCATGCCTACCTCCAGTGCATCGTCCCGTGAGAACCCGCCTCCCGGCTGACCGACGCACGACCATGGAATCCTCCACCCGGGGGACAAGGATGTGGTCATGCCCACCACCGCACAGAACGTTCCGTTTCTTCGCACACCCGACGAGAACTTCGCACGACTTCGTGACTTTCCGTTCTCGCCCCACTACCTCGACATCGACGGTCTCCGCATGCACTACGTGGACGAGGGGCCCGACGGTGCACCCGTCGCGCTCCTCGTGCACGGCATGCCCACCTGGAGCTATCTCTACCGCCACCTGATCCCCGCCCTGGTGGCGGCCGGCTACCGATGCATCGTGCCGGATCACATCGGCTTCGGCCGCAGCGACAAGGTGACCGACCCCGACTGGTACGACATCGCCAGGCACACCACGAATCTCACGAGTCTCGTGGAGGCACTCGACCTGCGGGACATCACCCTGTTCGTGCAGGACTGGGGTGGCCCCATCGGCCTCGCCCAGTACGCGGTCATGCCGGGACGTTTCTCGCGCCTGGTCATCATGAACACGTGGCTGCACCACGACGACTACGAATACTCCCCAGGAATTCTCCAGTGGATCGCACAGAACTCACCTGGCGGGCTGTTCCACGACAACATCCCCGAAAAGTTGAACTGGGGGACCCTGATGGCCTTGTCCACCCAACGCGTGACGGCCCAGGACAGCCTCTTGAAGGAACTGGCCGGGCAACCGGGGACGTACCCGCCGGACGCTCTCACCGTGAAGGAGGCCTTCGATGCCCCGTTCATCGGCCTCGGGCACGAGGGGATAACGGGCCCGCGCCGATTTCCCCTCAGCATTCCCGTGCACGACCCGGTCTCCGGACAGGCCGACGAACAGCAGCGTCACTTCGCCATCGTGAACGCCACGTCGTTGCCGGTGCACTTCGTGTGGGGGGTGAACGACACCGTGTTCGTCACCGAGTGGGGAAGGACATGGCATTCACTGGTGCCGCACGCGACGTGGGACGAGGTTCCTGCCGGCCACTTCCTGCAGGACACCCACGGAGCGGAGATTGTCTCGCTGGTTCTGGGCCACCGAGCCTGACGCAACTCCACCGCGGCCTGACTACGACGAATCTGCGCCCCCGGTAGGAATCGAACCTACGACCTGCGGTTTAGGAAACCGTCGCTCTATCCACTGAGCTACGGGGGC
>JBDLRG010000055.1:0-2889 GCA_039800125.1 Actinomycetota bacterium | reverse complement strand
TGGCCGGTCTCGCCCTTCTCATGCTGCCCCTCGTTCCCGGGATCGGTTTCACGAGCGGCGGCGCCCGCATCTGGGTGAGCCTCGGGCCGGTCAACTTCCAGCCGGGCGAGTTCGCCAAGATCCTCCTCGCGCTCTTCTTCGCCGCCTATCTCGACGAACGTCGCAACCTCATCACGCGCGCCTCGCGCACGTTCGCCGGCCTTCCGGTGCCCGAGCCCCGGCACTTCGCCCCGATCCTCGTGGCCTGGGGGATGTCGGTGGTGATCATGGTGGGACAGCGGGACCTCGGGTCGTCGCTGCTCTTCTTCACCCTCTTCATCGTCATGATCTGGGTCGCCACCGAGCGCAGCGGCTGGCTCGTCGCGGGTGGGGCGATGTTCTCGCTCGCCGCCGTCGCTGCGTACAACCTCTTCTCCCACGTGCGCACCCGCGTGCAGATCTGGGTCGACCCCTGGGACGACTACACCGGGGCCGGTTACCAGCCCGTCCGCGGCATCTTCGCCCTCGCCAACGGCTCGCTCACCGGCACGGGCCTCGGGCTCGGCGACCCCGGCGCCATTCCCGCCGCGCACAACGACTTCATCTTCGCCGCGGTCGGGGAGGAACTGGGGCTGCTCGGTGCGACCGCGGTTCTCGCCGCATTCCTCCTCATGACGGGGGCCGGGATGCGCACCGCACTGCGCGCCCAGCGCGACTACGACAAACTCCTCGCCACCGGCCTCACCACCATCCTGGCGGTGCAGACCTTCATCATCGTCGGGGGGGTGCTGCGCGTGGTGCCCCTCACCGGGGTGACCCTCCCCTTCATGAGTTACGGCGGATCCTCGCTCGTGGCCAACTACGTGCTGCTCGCCCTCCTTGTGCGCATCAGCGACGGGACGGCCAGGGGTCTGCACGAAGTCGAGGACCTCCCCGGTCCCCGCGAGAGATGGGCGGCCCGGATCGCCCGGCGCAGGGCGGCAGCGGCATGAACCAGCGCATCCGGAGCCTCACCGTCGCGCTCTCGTTGCTCTTCCTCGTCCTGTTCGTGCAGGCGACGAACTGGCAGTACTTCCGCCAGGAGGGCCTGGCGAACGACCCGCGCAACAACCGCGTCTCGGCGCGCGAGTTCGACGACAGACGCGGACCCATCGTCACCGCGGACGGAACGGTGGTGGCGGCCACCGAACCGGTGTCCGAGACCGTGAACCCGGGCAGCCGGTTCGATTGGCAGCGCGTCTACCCCCAGGGTGACCTCTTCGCCCACGTGACCGGTTACTACACGCTCGACTACGGAGCCACGCAGCTCGAGCGCACTCAGAATGCCGTGCTCGTCGGCAAGGACCCGGCCCAGCAGCTCGCGGCCGTGGGTGGCATCTTCGGGGGCGGCGACCCCACGGGTTCGGTGCATCTCACGCTGCGGGCCGACCTGCAGCGCGCCGCCAAGCAGGCGCTCGGTGAGCGAGAGGGATCGGCCGTGGTGCTCGACGTGCGCACCGGCGCGGTGCTCGCGATGTGGTCCTGGCCCTCCTTCGACCCGAACCCCGTCGCCGCCCACGACGGCGACGTCGCTTCTGCCGCGTTGGCCGCACTTCACGACGACCCGCGCAAACCCCTGCTGGCCAACGCCTACCAAGAGCGCTACATGCCGGGATCCACCTTCAAGGTGCTCACGACCGCGATCGGGCTCGAGCGGGGAGGCCTCACCCTCGACACGGTCTTCCCCGAGGAACGCGCATGGGTGCCCCCGGACACCACCAAGCCCTTGCGCAACTACGGGGGACGGGCCTGCGGCGGCACGCTCCTCGAGGTCTTCCGGCGCAGCTGCAACATCCCGTTCGCGCGGACCGCGGTGGAACTCGGCCCGGCCCTCTTCGTGGACGGAGTCGATCGATTCGGCTTCGAGCAGCGCATCCCCTTCGACCTCCCCGCCAGCGCCGCGAGCACGTTCGGCGGACGGCCCTCACGATTCGACGACGCCCTCGCCCTGCTGGCGCTGCACGGCTTCGGCGGGGGCGACGTCCAGGTGACCCCTCTCCACATGGCGATGATCGCCGCCGCGGTGGGCAACGACGGGCGCATGATGGTTCCCCACGTCATCGCCGAGACGCGCACGAACACCGGCACGGTCATCTATCGCGCCCGGCCCGAGACGTGGCTCGTTCCCATGCGCGCGGACACCGCGTCCCTGCTCACCGACCTCATGGTCGAGGTCGTACGCAACGGCACGGCCTCGTGCTGCATGACGCTCAAGGGCGGCATACAGGCCGCCGCGAAGACCGGCACGGCGCAACTCAACCCGGAGGGCGAGACGGAGAGATCGCACGCCTGGATCATGGGATTCGCACCCGCAGATGCGCCCCGCATCGCGGTCGCGGTCATGCTGCGCGGGGTGAACGACGAGATCTCGTCGAGCACGGGAGGTCGCCTCGCCGGTCCCATCGCCAAGCGACTGTTCGACGCCGCCCTGTCCCTCGTGCCCTGAGCACCGGGGGTATCCTCGAGGGGGCCTTATGTCGAATTCCGAGCAGCCGATCATCAACGATCGATACCAGATCGAGAGGCGCATCGGCCGTGGCGGGATGGCGGACGTGTTCCTCGCCCACGACCTCCTGCTCGACCGCGACGTGGCCATCAAGGTGCTGTTCCCCGAGCACGCCGTCGACCCGAACTTCGTCGAGCGTTTCCGCCGCGAGGCCCAGTCGGTGGCCGGGCTCAACCACCCGAACATCGTGGGCGTCTACGACTGGGGGCGCAGCGGCAACACCTACTTCATGGCCATGGAGTACGTGAGTGGTCGGACCCTGGCCGAGAATCTGCGGCGGCAGGAGCGGTTCTCCCCCAAGGTCGCCGCCCGTCTCGGCGCCGAGATCGCCAATGCCCTCTCGTTCGCCCACCGCAACGGAGTGG
>JBDLRG010000054.1:0-4151 GCA_039800125.1 Actinomycetota bacterium | reverse complement strand
CGGGGTCGGCTTCTGCAGGGGCTTGGGATCGCAGTGGGCCCGCGAGAGGTTGTAGTACTTGCCCTCGTAGGTGGTCTCCTCCTGGGTCCACATCGAGCGCACGATCTCCACGGTCTCGGCGAGCATGCCGATGCGCACCTTCGGGACCGGGAATTCGTAGCCGTAGCCCTTGTATTCGTTCTCGTACCAACCCGCACCGATGCCCCAGTCGAGCCTGCCCCCGGAGATGACGTCGAGGGTCGAGGTGATCTTGGCCAGCAGACCGGGACTGCGGTAGCTGTTGCAGCCGACCATCTGCCCGAGCCGGATGCGCGAGGTGCGCTGGCTGATCGCCGCCATGGTGGTCCAGCACTCGAAAACCGCCTCATGCGAGGGTCGAGGGACGTTGTGGAAGTGGTCGTACACCCAGATCGAGTCGTAGCCGAGCTCCTCGGCGAGCACCGCGACGTCCACGGCCTTCTGCCACTTGTCCTGCGGGTCGGGAATGGAGGCGAGCTCCATCTTCCAACCCTGGGGAATGAAGGCTCCGAAGATGGGCTTGTGGTTGGTGTTCGACATGGCGACCCCCTTTGGTCCGAGATTAGCGTCGGACCATGGATCAGTACCCGCCCGCAGTCCTCGGCATGGCCGAGATCCACGAGGCCATCGCCGCCTCGCGACCCGACGAGGAATGCCTCGTCTTCCGGGACCGTCGCATCACCTGGTCCCAGATGACCGACCGCACCCGGCGCCTCGCGAACTTCCTCGCCTCACGTGGTCTCGGCGTGCGCACCGAGCGCGAGCGTCTGAAGGGCTGGGAATCCGGACAGGATCACCTGGCCATCTATCTTCACAACGGCAACGAGTATCTCGAGTCGATGCTCGGGGCATGGAAGGCACGGGTCGCCCCGCTCAACGTCAACTATCGCTACGTCGCCGAGGAACTCGAGTACCTGTTGCGCGACTCGAATGCCGCCGCCGTCGTGGTGCATTCGCGCTTCGCCCCGATCCTGGCCGAGGTCCGGAGTGCACTGCCGAACCTGCGGGTCATCATCCAGGTGCCCGACTCCTCCGATGAGCCGCTCCTCGAGGGTGCCGTCTGGTACGAGGACGCACTGGCGCAATCCTCGGCCGAGAAACCCGCGGCAGGTTACAGCGGCGACGACCTCTACATCCTCTACACCGGCGGCACCACAGGTATGCCCAAGGGAGTGCTGTGGCGAAACGCCGACGCGGTCGTGGAGTGCTTCGGCGGATCCAAGACGGCATCGACCGTCGAGGAGTTCGTCGCCGAGGCGTCGGCCCCCCTGCGCACCCTCATCGGCCCGCCCTTCATGCACGGCGCCGGACACTGGATCGCCCTGCGCACCTGGCTCACCGGAGGCACGGTGTTCTGCCAGTCCCAGCCCGAGAGACTCGACCCCGACGACATCTGGGGCATCGTCGAGCGGGAGAAGGTGACGTTCCTGCTCATCGTCGGCGACGCGTTCGCCGCTCCACTCCTCGAGGGACTGGAGAAGGGCGGGCGCGACCTCTCGCACCTCGTCAGCGTGTTGTCGGGCGGTGCACCCTTGTCGGCCGGTCGCAAGAAGGAGTTCCTTCGCCACCTCCCCCACCTGTTGCTGGTGGACGGCCTCGGTTCCTCCGAGGCAGGCGGCCAGCTCTCGCAGATCTCGGCGGGAACCGAGGCCACGACAGGCACCTTCCCGCTGGCCCCGCAGAACCATGTGCTCTCCGAGGACCTCACTCGTGTCCTGGAACCGGGTCACGAGGACCTCGGTTGGCTGGCCAAGAGCGGACGACTCGCACTCGGCTACCTCGGCGACGAAGCCAAGACCGCGCGCACCTATCCCGTGGTGGACGGGGTGCGCTACGTGGTGCCCGGCGACAGGGCCCGCCTGACAGCGGACCTCATGATCGAGCTGCACGGACGCGACTCGGTGACGATCACCTCGGGGGGAGAGAAGATCTTCGCCGAGGAGGTCGAGGCCGCCGTCAAGGCGCATCCCGACGTCTACGACTGCGTGGTCGCGGGGCGACCGAGCGACCGCTGGGGTTCGGAGGTCGTGGCCGTGGTGCGGTTGCGCACCGGCGCCGAACCTGACGAGAAGGCGTTGCTCGCCGAGGCGGAGAAGCACGTGGCCCGCTACAAGTTGCCGAAGGCCTTCGTCTTCGTGCCCGAGATCGTGCGCTCACCCGCGGGCAAGGCCGACTACCGCTGGGCCAAGCAGGTCGCCGCGGCGGACTGAACGGCCCGGAGGGGGATTCAGAGAGGCAGGCTGCCCGTCGCTCGGGCGGTCGAGCCGGTGTCGGTCCATGACTTGATGGCGGCCTCGGCGATGCGCATCTGGTGGATCTCGTCGGCGCCGTCGGCGAAGCGGGCCCACCGGGCGTGCTGGAGCATGTTCGCCAGCGGGGTGTCGGTCGAATAGCCGAGCGCCCCGTGCACCTGAATCGCCCTGTCGATGATGCGGTTGAGGCTGTTGGCCACGAAGTGCTTGGCCATCGACACCTCGGTGCGGAAGTCGTCGCCGCGGTCGATGCGGTAGGCGGCATGGAGGACCATCAGCTTGCACTGATAGAGCTCCATGGTGGAGTCGGCGATCATCCACTGCACGCCCTGCTTCTCGGCCAGGTACGAGCCGTGCGAGTACCGCTTCAGGGAACGATCGACCATCATGTCGAGGGCCGTCTCGGCCTGGGCGATCCAGCGCATGCAGTGCGCCAGTCGGGCCGGCCCGAGCCGGTACTGACCGAGTCGGTGTCCGTTGCCGCGCCCACCCAGCACCTGGGAGTCGTGCACACGGAGGTCCTCGATGACGATCTCGGAGTGTCCGGTCGCCCCGTGCATGGTCTCCACTTCGCGCACGTCGTTCCATCCCTCGACCGGTAGGTCGATGATGAAGGCGGTGTTCGCCCCGCGCGAACCCTCGGGCACGTCCATCTCGGTGCGCGCGATGAGGATGGCGAACCTCGCGCGCCGCGCCCCGGAGATGAACCACTTGTGACCGTTGATGATCCACTCGTCGCCGTCCTTCACCGCGTGGGTGCGGATGAGCGTGGGATCGGAGCCGGCCACCTCGGGTTCGGTCATGGCGAAGCACGACGACGAGACGCCGTTGCACAGGGGCGCGAGGTACTTCTGCTTCTGCTCCTCGGTCGCCCAGTGCAACAGGGTGTGCATGTTGCCCTCGTCGGGCGCCTGACAGTTGAACACCCACGGGCCCACGCGGGTCCTGGCCGCCTCGGCCTGGACCATGGCCAGAGCAACGTGTCCGAGCCCCATGCCACCCCATTCGGCGGGCATGTGCGGAAGCCACAATCCCGCCTTCACTGCCTCCTTGCGCAGGCGGATCAGTTCGGCCACGTACTTCTGATGGGCATCCGGGGTCATCTCCTCGCGGTGCCCGAACGGATCGATGGCGGGCCGGATCACCTCGTCGACGAACGTGCGCACCCGGCTCCGGATCTCCTCGTGCTCGGGTGCGAGTGTGAAATCGATCATGGCGTCCCCTCCGTCGCGCTCGCGAACCCGCGGCGCCGCCATTCTTGTCCGCTCCCCCCCGCGCGGGCGAGTTCGCGGGTCGCCCCTTAGCCTTGGCTCCGTGAGCGACCGGACGGCCCCCGATTGGGACAGGGAGAGCCTCCCCGAGGGCGAGGACAAATCGGCCATGGTGCGCTCGATGTTCGACGCCATCGCCCCCCGCTACGACATGGTCAATCGGGTCATGACGTTCCGACTCGACGTTCGGTGGCGCCGTCGAGCCGTGCGCGACCTGGCACTGCCGCCGGGCTCCCTCGTCCTCGACCTGGCCGCCGGCACCGGGGACCTGTGCATCGACCTGCGCCGGGCCGGCCTCGTGCCGGTGTCGATGGATCTCTCGTTCGGGATGCTGTCGGCGGACCGCAGTGGTGCGCCCCGCGCCCAGGCCGACATCCTGCGCCTGCCCGTGCCCGACGGCTCGGTGGACGGCATCATCTGCGGGTTCGCCCTGCGCAATCTCACCGACCTCGAGGCCTTCTTCCGTGAATGCGCCCGCGCCATCAGACCGGGTGGCCGGATCGCTCTCCTCGACGTGGGCATCCCCCACAACCGGCTCGTGCGCTTCGGCAACAGCATCTGGTTCGGTCGCGTGGTGCCCCGCATCGGCGCGCTGCTCAGCGACGGTGCC
>JBDLRG010000053.1:0-2843 GCA_039800125.1 Actinomycetota bacterium | reverse complement strand
TTCCCCGCAGGAAGGTGACCGACTCGAAGGAGAGTTGTCCCCGTCCCGTGAGATCGTCGATGAGGCGCCGCGCGTCGTGGCTGGAGCGCTGGTCGGTGAGCGCGACGAGTGCGTCGTGTATCGCCGACATCCATGGGTCGAGCTTCTCGTCGAGGCCGCCCGGGAGGAAACCCACGTCGGCCCGGCCGACCGGCACGAGGGGGCGGTAGACGGCGAGACGCTCGTAGTGGCGCTGCTCGACCACCTGCTCGAGACCCGCAGCGATGGCCATGACGGTCTTTCCCGTTCCCGCCCGGCCGTCGAGGGCGACGACGCTGACGTCGGGGTCGAGGAGCAACTCGAGGGCGAAGCGCTGCTCCTTGGAGCGGGCCCGCAGACCCCATGCCTCGGGGGACTGGGAGGGCAACAGGACGAATCCGTCCCGCAACCGACGCACGAGCGCGGACTGGGAGCCGGAACGCACCACGGCGAACTCGTTGACCGTCATGTGGTCCGTGTCGCCGAGCCTGTCGGCATCCAGGGAACCGTCGCCGTACAGAGCGTCGACGACCGCGTGGTCGACGTCGCGGGTGGACCATCCCATCGGTCGCGACGAGGCCGCCCGACCCACGGGCTGGTGCTCGTGGGCGTCGAGTCCGAGGTGGGCGGCCTTGATGCGCAGCCCCGCATCGTTCGACACGATGCGCACGGGACGGGTGCGGGCCTGCCCGAGGGCCGCACCGATGATGCGATTGTCCGGCACCTCTGGGTCGAGACCGTGCTCCACGAGGATGTGCCGCTGGATGCCGTTGACCTCGATGTGCAGGGTGGCGCTGTCGGGTTCGGGACCGAGCGGCACGGGTTCATGGATGGAACCCCCGGCCCGGCGACGAAGGTCCTCGATCGTGCGCAGGGCGGTGCGCGCTGCGCGGCCGACGTCATCGGGCCTGCTCTTGAGGCCGTCGAGCTCCTCCACGACGGTCAACGGGACGACGATGTCGTCACCGGGAAAGGCGTGGACGCAGGCGGGATCGGCGACGAGGACCGAGGTGTCGAGCACGACGCGGGTGCGCACGGCGGACCCGCCGTCGCGGTCCGTCCGGACCGGGCCCCCGGGAGCCTCGGCGACCCCCGCCATCGCATCGCTGTTGCGTCCGATGCCGCCCACTATGGCGTGCCGGGACCGGACGATGGTGGATGTCGTTTTTCGCGGTCGTCCGGGCGGTCGTCGGGGGATTTTTTTGGGATTTTTTCGTACGGTCGACGACCACGCGCGCGACGACGACGGCCGCCTCCGACGCGCTCGTGGCTCGTTCGGTCTCACGCATCAGGATCGTGTTGTCCACAGGGGTGACCATTCGGTCGGGTGCCGGCACACGGAGAGGTCGACCAACGAGAACGGCGATATTGCCCAATGAATAATGCTCTTTTCGCGTTCTGCAGCTCGGTACCGGACTCCGCACGCGCCGCACCGCGGGCGTGGACGTCCGCACGCGTCACGGTGCTGCGCCGACCGACCGGACGCATCGACGCGCGCGCACCCGGCGCGGTCCGTGTCGGACGACTCCGCGCACCGGTCCCGATCGCGGGTGAATGCTTGCATTCCGTCGCCGGAGAAGGTCAGATAGTGGGGCACTCCGTTCCGTGAGGAACCACGCACGACAAGAAAGGAAACCGTCGACGAAGTATCGGAGGCAGTCCGATGCTCCCGGGGCAAACCGGGACATCGACCGTCCCCCGGTCTTGCAGTGGACTCCACCGCGGCGGGATCCGCAGTCGTCTCGAAAGAGCGGCTGAACACACAACGTAAGTAACCACTTACCCAACGAGAGGAAACTCAAGTGGCAGCAAAGAAGAAGGCGGCAGCCAAGAAGGCTCCGGCACGCAAGAAGAAGGCAGCGGCGAAGAAGGCCGCTCCTCGCAAGAAGAAGAAGGCGGCAGCCAAGAAGGCGGCCCCCAAGCGCAAGAAGAAGGCAGCGGCGAAGAAGGCCGCTCCCAAGCGCAAGAAGAAGGCCGCAGCCAAGAAGGCTGCTCCTCGTCGCAAGCGCGCGGCGAAGAAGGCCGCACCCGCCGCCTGAACGGCGGGCCGCCGGCACTGACCGGCGGATGTGGATCCCTCGGGATCGGAGTGTGCAGGAATGGGGGGCGAAAGCCCCCCATTTCGCTTGTGGCGGTTCGCCTCCTGCGTGCGGTCAGAGGCGATCCATGAGGTGGAAGACCTCGGCGGCACCGAATCCGTGCGGTGCCCCCAGTTCGGCGAGTCGCGCCCTGATCCGGTCCCGGAACGCGGCCATCTGGGTCTCGTCGACCGCCTTCATCGTCGACTCGAACTGGGAGACGTGCTCCTCCAGTGCCGCCAGTTTGGCCCCGACGGTGTCCGTCACGTCCTCGACATGGTTGACCTCGTCGGCCTCCCACAGCAGGAGCGCGTCGGGACGGTGGTGACCGACCCCGTGATGCGTCATGTGGTGGCGCAGAAAGTGGGGATCGCGGGCCGCCACGATGGCGTCGCACACCACGAGACCGGTGTTGCGATGGTCGGGATGCAGTCGGTATCGCTTCCACGGATCGTGGGTGAGCACGACCGTCGGCTTGACGGTGCGGATGGCGAGAGCCACGCGGTCGACCATCGCACGCGAGTGTTCGAGGTCGCCGTCCACCGCGTCGAGGAAGGTGACCGTGCCCGTCGCCCCGAGTGCCGCCGCGGCGGCTCGCTGCTCGTCCCGCCGCTGCGCCACGAGAGCCCCCGTGTCGGCATCGGGGTTCCAGGTTCCCTTCGAGCCGTCCGTCATGACGAGGTGGTGGACCACGGTCCCGGCCGCCGCCCATTTGGCGAGGGTGCCACCGCACCCGAACTCGACGTC
>JBDLRG010000052.1:0-7015 GCA_039800125.1 Actinomycetota bacterium | reverse complement strand
GCGGTGTGATGGTGGCCAATGCCCCCGAATCGAACATCGTTTCCGCCGCCGAGCACACCATGGCGATGCTTCTTGCCGTGGCGCGCAACGTGCCCCAGGCCCATGCCGCCCTCGTGCAGGGTCGCTGGGAACGCAGCAAGTGGGAGGGTGTCGAGCTCTTCGACAAGACGCTCGGCATCGTCGGTCTCGGACGCATCGGCAAGCTCGTGGCCCAACGCGCCGCGGCATTCGGGATGCGGATCGTGGCCTTCGACCCGTTCGTCGCCGAGGACCGCGCCCGTGCCCTCAACATCGAGATGTGCGACCTCGAGACCCTGGTGGGACGCGCCGACTTCATCACCATCCACCTGCCCAAGAACAAGGAGACGGTGAACCTCTTCGACGCCGCGATGCTCGCCAAGGCCAAGCCGGAACTGCGCATCGTCAATGTCGCCCGCGGTGGCATCATCAACGAAGCCGACCTCGCCGAGGCGGTGCGCAACGGCACCATCGCCGGCGCCGCCCTCGACGTGTTCGACAAGGAACCCGTCACCGAGTCGCCGTTGTTCGGCGTGCCGGGCATCGTCGTCACGCCCCACCTCGGGGCGAGCACGCGCGAGGCCCAGGACCGTGCCGGCGACGACATCGCCGACCAGGTCATCCTCGCCCTCGCGGGCGACTTCGTGCCGTATGCGGTGAACGTCTCGGCCGCCGACGCGAACGAGACCCTCAAGCCGTTCCTGCCCCTCGCCGAGCGCCTCGGCCGTCTGTTCTCCTCGGCCGCCGGGGACACCGACGAACTCGAGGTGGTGGCGTCCGGTGAGCTCGCCGGCTACGACACCCGCATCCTCGTGCTCAGCGCCATGAAGGGTTTCTTCGGGGCCCGATCGACCGAACAGGTCACGTACGTGAACGCACCCCAACTCGCGGCCGCGGCGGGCGTGACCGTGAAGGAGACGAAGACCCCGAGCGACGCCGGCCACGCCGACTGGGTGAACCTCCTCACCTTGCGCGCGGGTCGCCACTGCATCGCCGCCACCCTCGTGGGTCCGCGTCGTCGCGCGCGGATCGTGCTCGTCGACGACCACATCACCGACGTCCCCCCCGCAGACCACATGCTCGTGGTGCGCAACGACGACCGTCCCGGCGTGATCGGCGCGGTGGGCACCCTCCTCGGGCGCCACGACGTCAACATCGCCGACATGGACGTGGGGCAGGCCATCGAGCCGGGGACCGCGCTCATGGTCATCGTGCCCACCGCCGATGTGTCCGAGTCGGTGCTCGACGAGCTGCGCGCCCTGCCCGGCATCATCGAGGTCACCTCGCTGCGGGGATGAGCACCACGGTTCGCGCACCGCGCCGGAATGGCGTCAGCGTGCGGCGTTGAGCGCGTCGCGTGTCTCGCGGGCGACGCGGGCCGCGCCCGCCGCGGGGTCGTCGAGCGAGGCGTAGAGAATCGCGCGGGACGAGTTGACGACGAGTCCCGTGCCCACGGAGTTGCGCCCGTTGCGGACCACCTCGGCCGGGTCGCCCCCCTGGACTCCGACGCCGGGAACGAGGAGGGTCATGTCGCCGGTGAGGGCGCGCACGCGGGCAAGTTCGTCCGGCCAGGTCGCTCCCACGACGAGGGAGACGTCGCCCATCGACGACCAGGTCCCGGCCGCCGTCATCGCCACGTGCTCCCAGAGGGGCATCCCGTCCACCGACCTCGACTGCAGTTCGGCGGATCCGGGATTCGAGGTGCGGCACAGCACGATGGCGGCGCCGGCGGAATGGGAGAGGAAGGGTTCGATCGTGTCGGTGCCCATCCACGGGTTCACGGTCACCGCGTGGGCTCCGTACCGGTCGAACGCCTCGCGTGCGTACATGCGGGCGGTGTCGCCGATGTCGCCGCGCTTGGCGTCGAGGATGACGGGGATGTCGGGATGGCGTTCGCGGATGCCGTGGCACAGCCGTTCGAGTTCCGGCTCGGCGCCGGAGGCGGCGAAGTAGGCCACCTGGGGTTTGAAGGCGCACGCGAACTCGGCGGTGGCGGCGACCATGTCCTCGCAGAACCGGAGGATCGCCTCCCGGCCCGTGCCGAAGGAGGCGGGAATCCGGTCGGGATCGGGGTCGAGCCCCACGCACAGCAGCGAGCCGGACGTCTCCCAGCGTTGACGGAGCAGCCCGGTGAAGCCCACGCGCCGGTTCAGTCCTCGACCGTGATGGCGCCGGTGGGGCAGAGGTCGGCGGCCTGCACCGCCTTCTCGCGCATCTCCTCCGGCGGGCTCTCGTCGAGGACGTAGAGGTACCCGTCGGAGCGGATCTCGAAGAGCTCAGGGGCGACCTGTGTGCACGCTCCGGTCGACGCACACGCATCGAAATTGACGACGATCCTCATGGAGACCTCCTGTTCACCCGGAGAAACTAGTCCTCACCGCGACGGGCCACGGACCCGACGACGTTCGTGCGCGGCGAGCACCGCCCGCAGCGAGGCCGAGATGATGTTCGGGTCCATGCCCACGCCCCACATCGGTGTTCCGCCCGAGTCGACCGTCTCCACGTAGGCCACGGCCGTGGCCTCCGAGCCCTGTCCCATGGCGTGCTCGGCGTAGTCGACCACGTCGATGTCGGCGCCGAGGTCGGTCCGGAGGGCGTGGACGAAGGCGTCGATCGGTCCGTTGCCGACACCGGACACCGTGCGCCGGGTGCCGTCGACGACGAGCTGGGCCACGATCTCGGTGCGCCCGCTCGCCGAGTCGCTGCGCAGTTCATGGCTGTCGAGCAGCATCGTCGGCTGCGGGGCGAGGTACTCGGCGCTGAAGGCGTCCCAGATGGCCGCGGGGCTCACCTCGGTGCCGGAGTCCTCGGTGATGTGCTGGATGGTGCGCGAGAACTCGATCTGCAGGCGCCGCGGGAGGTCGAAGCCGTGCTCGGACTTCATCACGTAGGCCACCCCGCCCTTGCCGGACTGACTGTTCACGCGGATGACCGCCTCGTACGAGCGCCCGACGTGCTTGGGGTCGATGGGCAGGTACGGCACGCCCCAGCGTTCGTAGTCGCGCGGGAGGGCCTCGATGCCCTTCTTGATGGCGTCCTGGTGGCTCCCCGAGAACGCGGTGTAGACGAGGTCGCCCACGTAGGGATGGCGCGGGTGCACCGGCAGGCGATTGCAGTGCTCGGCGGTGCGCCGCAGGGCATCGATGTCGGAGATGTCGAGCCGAGGGTCGACGCCGTTCATGAACAGGTTCATCGCCAGGTTGACGATGTCGACGTTGCCGGTGCGCTCACCGTTCCCGAACAGCGTTCCCTCCACCCGGTCGGCTCCGGCCATCACACCGAACTCGGCGGCGGCCACCGCGCAGCCGCGGTCGTTGTGGGGGTGGAGCGACACCACGACGCTCTCGCGCCGGGGCACGTTGCGGATGAACCACTCGATGACGTCGCCGTAGACGTTCGGCGAATAGCACTCCACCGTGGCCGGGAGATTGAGGATGATCGGCCGCTCGGGCGTCGGCTCGATGACCTCCATCACCGCCGCGCAGACCTCGAGGGCGTACTCGGGCTCGGTGAGGGTGAAGCTCTCGGGGGAGTACTCGTAGCGCACGTTCGTCCCCTCGAGCATCGGCTCCAGGTCGCGGCACAGACGGGCGGCCGACACGGCGATGTCGCGGATCCCGTCCTTGTCGAGGCCGAACACCACCTCGCGCTGGAGCGGATTCGTCGAATTGTAGAAGTGGACGATGGCGTTGCGGGCACCGCGCAGGCACTCGTAGGTGCGCTCGATCAGCTCGGGACGGCTCTGCACGAGCACCTGGATCGTGACGTTGTCGGGGACGAGGTCCTCCTCGATGAGCTGACGGACGAAGTCGTAGTCCGGTTGGCTGGCGGCGGGGAAGCCGACCTCGATCTCGGTGAATCCCATGCGCACGAGCGTCTCGAACATGATGCGCTTGCGGTCGGGGTCCATCGGGTCGATGAGGGCCTGGTTGCCATCGCGCAGGTCGACACTGCACCACAGAGGTGCGCGGTCGATGACGCGGTTCGGCCATGTGCGGTCCTCGAGCACGAGGGGTACGAACGGGGCGTACCTGTCGAAGGGCATCGGGCGCGGTGTGGCGTTCTGGGGAGGCATGGTGTCGTCCTTGTCGGTGAGGAGGGTCGGTACGGGGTGTCGGGTCGAGGTGTGCGGGGCAAAAGAAAAACCCCCTGTCGGTGACAGAGGGTCTCGGCAGGGCGATATGGGGCCGCTGCCGTCACATAAGAAGAAGGAGTCCGGTCGCGGTGTTCATTGCTCAGCAGGTTATCCGTCGTCCCGTGTCCGCGCCACCCCCGGCGCGAACACGGGACCGTTCACGACACGAGGAAGTTGGCGAACTGCCAGGGATCGTCGTGGTCCAGTCGGTCCGCGTGGGGGGCCCAGCGGTCGAAAATGTCCCGGCGCGTGGACAGCGGGGTCCAGTCGGCCGGCCCTGAATGCAGCGTGCCGAGGTAGGGAGCTGCCTTGTCGAGGATGAAACGGTGGGGCAGGTCATCGGGGACACACACCCCCTTCTCGGGCTCGGCGATCATCCACTGGACGGCGGCGACGATCGAGCCTGCCACCTGCAGGGTGGTCGCGTTCTGGCCGGGGATGACTGCCCGCGCCTCGTTGATCGACAGGAGCGAACCGGTCCACCAGCCGTTGTAGGGGTGGCCGAGCAGCAGCACGCCGAGTTCGTCACGACCCGACACGATCTCATCGTTGAGGATCCGTTGGCGGGGCTGCATCTCCCAGTCGCGCATCTGCAGTTCCAGCACGCTGGCGATTGCGGCGTCCGACGGGCAGTAGGCGTAGTGGACGGTGGGGCGGTACTCGTCGACGCCGTCGGGTCCCGTGACGGTGAGATGGCGGCACATCGTGTAAGCCTCGCCGTGGCGGATGACCATGCCCCGCGACGTGCCACTCGGCACCCACGTGCGCACCCAGGTCTCCATCCCGGGACGCGCGATGCAGATCTGGTTGCGCGGGCCGTCGTCCTCGTGGGCATAGGCCATGGGGGGAAGGGTCTTCTCATGCGTCCCCCAGCCGAGTTCGGCCGGTGCGATGCCCTCCTCGTAGAAGCCCTCGACGGACCAGGTGTTGACGAATTCTTCGGGCTGCTTGGGCACCGACGTCACCTGCGTGTCGCGTTCGGCGATGTGAATCACCTTCGTGCCGGTGAGCATGGCCAACCGGTTGTGGGCCCCGTCCGACAGGGCCTGCTCGAGCCCCGTGGCGTTCCCGGCCGCGGATCCGTCGGCGAGCATGCGTGCGGCGATCTCCTCGAGGGCCTGCTTGGCGAAGTGGCTCACGAGACCCGGGTTGGCACCGTGCTCCAACACCGCGGTCGGACCGGAGTTGTCCGGCCACCCGGCGATCATGCGGGTGAGCGACTGGTGCCGGTGGTACAGCGTCCTCTCCCGGGGGTCGGTGGAGGCCATGTCCTCATAGGGATCCCACAGCTCCACCGAGGTGTTGAGGTACCGCACACCGTGGTCGCGGCACCACTCGAGGATGGTGGGGGCATCGATGTTCCAGGCGAGGTCGAGGAGAAGGTCGCCGGCGCCGAGTCGGGCCGACAGGAACTCATCGAGGTTCTCCCGGGTGACGCGACCGCTCTCCCATCTCACCCCGAGGGCGAGGGACTCGGCGATGCGTGCGCGGTTGTCGACGAAGTCGACGACGGTCACGGAGCCGGGATCGATGGGGGTGTCGCGGACGAGCAGCGGGACCGTGCACTGGGCCACGCCTCCGCAGCCGAGCACGAGCACCCGACCGGGCACGAGGGGGGAGGTCATCGCTGCTCCCCTCAGGCCGGTTCTGGGGCGAGGTCGCCACCGGCGGGGGAGAGCCCCGCATCGGACATCAGTTCATCGAGCTCCGCGGAGAACCGCGGTTCCTCGGGCACCAGCAATGCCTGCCAGTCGTAGGGCCGTCCCTTCAGGCCACGCGTCTGCGTGCCGTCGAGCTGTGCGTCCATGAGAACTCCTCCCTGGTGGGTAGAGGGTTCGCCCGTGGCGGGTGGCGCACGCCGTTGCCCCTCGGGGACCCGGTCCGTACGGCTTTTGCTCGGTGCTGATCCGTGAGTGGGTGTGTCCTTTCTGCACGGGCTGGTCCCGCGACAGGGTCGCCACACTAACCCCCGCAGGCTCCGTCGATGCAAGGTGGGGATGCATGTCATGCGATGCCACCGACCGCCACGCTGGCGGGACGCGGGGCGATGTGCGGGTCGCCGAGGTGTGGCCGGTCTCCCGATACCGTGGTCGCCACGATGTCGTCTCCCTCCGCCCCCTCGTCCGTGTCCGTTCCCACCGGCTTTGCCGCTCTCGGTGTGCCCCCCGAGGTGGACGAGGGCCTCGCCGCCGCCGGATTCTCCGAGCCCTTTGCGATCCAGACCGAGGCCATCCCGGTGGCCCTCACCGGCGTCGACCTCTGCGGGCGCGCCCGCACCGGATCGGGCAAGACCCTCGCGTTCGGCGTACCCATGCTCGCCCGCACCGAACGTCATGCCCGGGTGCGCGCCCCCCGCGGCCTCGTCCTCGTTCCCACCCGCGAGCTGGCCCTGCAGGTGGCCGAGGTTCTCGCCCCCATCGGAGCGGCTTGCGACCGCAAGGTGCTCGCCGTCTACGGCGGGGCCTCCCGCGACGACCAGATCGACGCCCTCGACGGCGGCATCGACATCGTCGCCGCCACGCCCCTGCGCCTCATCGACCTCATCAAGGCCGGCGAGGTGGTGCTCGACGATGTGCAGGTCGTGGTGCTCGACGAGGCCGACCGCATGGCCGACGAGGGATTCACCCCCCAGGTCGAGTGGATCCTGCGCCACGTGACCGGGGAACACCAGACGATGCTCTTCTCGGCCACGCTCGACGGTCAGGTGGGGAACCTGGTGCGCCGCTACATGAAGTCGCCCGCCGAGGTGTCGATCGACGCGCCGACCGACACCGTGGGAACGATGCATCATCTGTTCCTCGCCGTGCATCGCCTCGACAAGGACAAGGTCATCGCCGCCATTGCGGGATCCGTGGGCAAGAC
>JBDLRG010000051.1:0-13927 GCA_039800125.1 Actinomycetota bacterium | reverse complement strand
CGTTCCCGGGGTGGGTGGCAGCGAGGAGTATCTCCTGCGCCAACTCGCGGGACTCGCCGAGACGTCCGGGGACTGGACGGCGGAGGTGTTCGCTCCGCGCGGATTCTCGTTGCGTCATCCCGAGGTGGCGGCGTGCTTCCCCGTGCACGAGGCGCCGAGCGACTGCGCCAGCAGACCGGTGCGCATCGCACTCGAGCACACCTGGCTCGCCGCGCGCACTCGGCGCTTCGACGCGGTGCTCCACGGGGGCGGCACGGTTCCCCTCATCGGTCGACGACCGGCGGTGCTCACCATCCACGACGTCCAGTGGGTCGACCACCCCGGATGGGTCGCGCCCCGGAAACTGCGCTATCTGCGGGCCGCCGTGCCCCGGTCGATCCGCCGTGCGGCCCGGGTGGCCGTGCCGACGCGTTTCGTCGCCGACTCGCTGACAGCGGCGTTCGGCACGGATCCCTCCCGCATCGGGGTGGTGCGCCACGGACTCGAGCACGATTTCGGCGCGCAGTGCACCCCCGCCGACGACCTGCGTCGTCGATTCGCGCTCGGGGACGGACCGGTCCTCGTGTATCCGGCCATCACCCACCCGCACAAGAACCACGTCTTCCTCCTGCGTCTCCTCGCCGCGGGTCGCGGGCGGTGGGGGGACCCGTCGCTGCGACTCGTGTTCATCGGCTCCGCCGGTGCCGCCGAGGACGACGTGCGCCGTGCGGTCGTGGACCTCGGTCTCGGTGCCCGGGTGGCGATGCCGGGTCGGGTGGAGACCACGGACCGCAACGGTCTGCTGGCGATGGCGGCGGCGCTCGTCTTCCCCAGCGAGTACGAGGGCTTCGGTGCCCCGGTGATCGAGGCCATGCGACTCGGTACGCCGGTCGTCGCCAGCGACCGCGCCTGCCTCCCCGAGGTCGTCGGTGACGGCGGCATCACCGCACCGCTCGACGAACCGTCCTGGACGGCGGCACTCGATGAGGCGATGCAGCGGCGTGACGACCTCGTCGCGCGGGGCCGCGCACGGGCCGCGCATTTCACCGCCGCCGGTTCGGCGCGCGACCTGACGGACGTCCTCGACGCGGCGCGGGGCGCGTCGTGACCCGTCGTCCCATCGTCGTGCTCTGTCCGCACTTCACCCCGGATACGGCGCCGACCGGCGAGATCATGGCGCGCATCGTCGAGGAATTCGTCGCGGCGGGGGAGAGGGTGCACGTGGTCACCTCACTTCCCTGGTACCGCGCCCACGCGATCGAGGAGGGGTGGGGCGGTCGGCTCGTGCGCCGAGAACGCACCCCGTGGGGTTCGGTGATCCGCGTGCATCCCTTCCCGGGTGGGGACAAGACGAACCTCCCCCGTCGCGCGGCGGGATTCCTGTTCTTCACGCTCGTCGCCGGCGTGTGCACCCTCGCGGCCGGGGGATGGCGTCGTCGACCCGCCGCGGTGCTCTCGATGTCCCCGCCGCTCACGACCGGCTTGACCGGATGGTTGGCTGCCCGCCTGCGGGGTGCGCCGGCCGTGTTCGACATCCAGGACGTGTTTCCCGACGCCGCGGTGGAGACCGGCGCCATCACGAATCGCACGGTGATCGCCCTCGCGCGCCGACTCGAGCGCGCGAGCTACAGGTGCAGCGACGCCGTCGTCGTGCTCTCGGACGACCTCGCTGACAACGTGCGCACCACCATCGGGGCAGACCGCGCTGACAGGGTGCATGTGATCCCGAACTTCGTCGACGCCGAACGCATCGTCCCGCGCGACCGCGACACCGCCTACCGCGCCGGGCTCGGCATCGGCGGGGAGACAGTGGTCATGTACGCGGGCAACGTCGGCTTCTCCCAGTCGCTCGGGATGCTGCTGGAGGCAGCCCGCGCCCTCCCCGACACGGTCTTCGTCATCAACGGCGAGGGGGCGGCCCGCCGCGACCTCGAGCGGGAAGCGGCCGGCCTCGCCAACGTGAGGTTCAGCGACTACCAGCCGCGTGAACGCGTTCCCGAGGTGCTCGCCAGCGCCGACATCCACGTGGTGCCGTTGCGCTCCGGACTCGGGCGGGTCAGCGTGCCCTCGAAGACCTATTCGATCCTTGCCGCCGGTCGCCCCGTGGTGGCCTGCATCGACCCCGGGACGGAGGTTCCCCGCATCCTGGCCGCGAGCGGCGGGGGGGTCGCATTGCCCCCGGATGACCCGACCGCGCTGATCGGCGCCCTCACGGCACTCACGGCCGATCCGGTGGCGCGACGGGAGATGGGGGAGAAGGGTCGCGCGTGGGTGGAGTCCCACGTGTCGCCCCGGGCGGTCGCCCGGTCCTGGCTCGACCTGTTCACTCTGCTCGAGAGGTGAGGCGGTAGCCTCTGTTTCTCGTGGCAAGCAAGTCGTCGGCAAAGAAGGTTGCGCGCCTCGCGCGCAAGGGCAAGGGCAAGAAGGTGCGTTTCCAGGGAGGCACCGTCTTTCCCCTGACCATGGCCGTCGTGACGGCCGTGGGTCTCGTGCTCGTCGGCTATGCGCGAGGCTCGGCCCCGAGCAACGAGGTCCGACCCACCACGGACGACCACTGGCACATCTCCATCGGTTTCTGGGGCTGCGACCGTGAATTGGGCAACCTTGTCGGCACGAAGGACGACGGCTCCAATGCCGCCTATGAGAGGTTCGGCGTGCACAGTCACGATGACGGCGTCATCCACTGGCATCCCGAGTCCGCTGCTGCCGGCACGAACGCGGCGCTCGGTGCCTACCTCGACACCTACGGGGTCGAGGTGTCCACCGACAAGTTGGTCTTCCCCGCCGACCAGTTCGGGGGTGCGTCCTTCGAGCGCGGCACCGACAAGTGCATCGACGAGTCCGGCGAGGAGGTCGACGGCCAGATCCAGGCGTGGGTCTGGGAGCGCTACGACAACCAGAGCGCAAAGCGCAAGCTCATCACGGACTTCTCCTCCATCCGCATCACGAACGACGGCATGGCGATCATGATCGCCTTCGCCCCCGCCGGTGCGACGATCCCGATGCCCGCGTCGGCCTCCGACCTCGCCGGCATGGAGGGTCAGACCGACGACGAGCCGGGCTCCGCCACGACCGTCGCCCCCACGACCACGGGCGGCTGATGCACGCAGTCGTCCTCGTCGGGGGGTTCGGCACACGCCTGCGCCCCCTCACCTGGACGGTTCCCAAGCCCCTGCTGCCCGTCGGCAACGTGCGTCAGATCGAGCACGTCGTCGCCGGCCTCGGTCGTCACGGTGTCACCCGGGTGGTGCTCGCCCTCGGATTCAAGGCCGAGCCGTTCCTCGAGGCCTATCCCGACGGCACCTGTGCGGGGATCCCCCTCCACTTCGCGGTCGAGCCCGAACCCCTCGACACCGCCGGTGCGATCGCGTTCGCCGCGCGCGATGCCGGCATCACGGACACCTTCGTCGTGATGAACGGGGACATCCTCTGCGACCTCGACGTGTCGGCGCTCGTGGACTTCCACCGGGCGCGCGGGGCGCGCGCGACGCTGCACCTCGTCCCCGTCCCCGATCCGTCGCAGTACGGCGTGGTGGAGACCGACGGGCAGGGAATGGTGCGACGCTTCGTCGAGAAGCCCGCTCCCGGCGAATCCGACAGCCGCCACATCAACGCCGGCACGTACGTGCTCGAGCCCTCCGTGCTCGACATGGTCCCCCCGGGCGGGCGGATCTCCATCGAGAGGGAGATCTTCCCCGTGCTCGCCGCCGGGGGCGAGCTGGCCGCGATGGCGACCGACGACTATTGGATCGACACCGGCCGTCCGGAGACCTACCTGCGGGCCAACCTCGACATCATCGACGGCACGCGCCCCGTGATCCTCGCGGCGACCGGGCCCCACGCCACGGTGGGTGCGACGGCATCCGTGGTGCACAGCGTGGTCGGTGAGGGCGCCGTCGTGGGTGACGGGTGCGTCCTCGTGGATTCGGTCGTGCTGCCGGGTGCGCGCCTCGCGCCGCGCGTGCGACTCGAGCGCAGCATCGTCATGGGAACGGTCGGCGAGGGAAGCACCCTCGTGGATTGCGTCGTCGGTGCCGAGGGCGCCGTCCCCCCGCACTCCGACCTGTCCGGCGCGAGGGTTCCCGATCCGGAGCGGGGCTGACCGATGACGCCGGGCCCGCGCCACGGCGTCGGCGCACCCGAGCGCATCCTCGTCGGTGGGGGAGCGGGATTCATCGGTTCGCATCTCGTCGAGCGTCTCGTCGCGGCGGGCAGCGACGTGGACGTGGTGGACGACCTCTCCACCGGATCGCTCGCCCACCTGGCCGCGGCCCGGGAAGGGGGCGGCCGGATGCGGTTCCAGAACTCCGCCGTCGGCTCGGAGGGATTCGCCGAACTGGCCCGCCTGCGGCGTCCGGAGGTCATCGTCAACCTCGCTTCCTTCACCCCGACCGCCCGAACGGTGGAGCGCGTCCACCGTGACCTCGGGGACTGCCTGGCGGTGCTCGAGGCGGCGCGTGCCTGCGGGGCCTCCCGCGTCGTCACCTGTCTTCCCGCCGAGCTCCTCTACGGGGACGTGACCGCGAGGGAGTCCCCCGTGAAGGAGGATCTCGTCACGGAGGCTAGGTCGGTCGGGGAGATCATGGCCCGGGCGGCGGTGCAGGCCCACGTCGTGCACCGTGACCGCTGGGGCATCGAGTTCGTCGTCCTGGCGGTCTCGGCCGTCTACGGTCCGCGCCAGCGACCCGAGGACGGCATCGTGGCCGCCTTCGCCCGGCATCTCGCCGGAGGGGAACCGTCGCTGTGCCCCGGATCGCCCTCGCAGGTGCGCGACTTCGTCCACGTCGACGACGTCGTGGATGCTCTGGTGCGCGCGACGGTCCACTCCGGTGGCCTCGTCATCAACATCGGCACGGGACGGGCCACGACGGTGGCCGATCTGTGGGGCCTCATGGCGGGACGCCGAGCCGCGTTCCCCGCACTCGAGCCCCCGCGTCATCACGATCCGGCACGCCTCGTGCTCTCGCCGGTGAGGGCCCGCATCCAGTTGGGATGGTCCCCCTTCACCGACCTCGAGAAGGGATTGGCCACCGTCGGCTGAGACGGGGCCGGATCAGCGGAAGAGGTCCTCGGACGCCGGTCGGACGATCTCGGCGACCGAGGAGTCGCGGAACCAGGATCGGTCGAGCCCACGCACGACGGCCACGGGAACGCCCGACGACTTGCCCATGACGAGTTCCGCCGCCGACGCGATCTCGTCGGCGATGCACACCTCCGTGGCCTGCATGATGCGGCCGCGCGCGTCGGGGGTGCCGCGGAGGTCCACGACCGCGGCGACACCGGCCACGCCGATGGCCACGTCGGTGACCCCGGTGCGCCACGGACGACCGAAGGTGTCGGATACGACGACCCCCACCTCGACACCGAGGGCGGCGCGCACGATGTCGCGGATCCGGCGGGCGGATCGGTCACTGTCGAGGGGCAGCAGTGCCGCGCGTCCTTCCTCGACGTTCGAGAGGTCGACGCCGCTGTTCGCGCAGACGAAGCCGTGCGCGGTCTCGGTGATCACCAGTTCGCCCCGCCGTCGCACGATGCGCACGGCCTCGGATTCCACGAGGCGTCGGCGCGCGTCGGGATCGCCGGGATCCACGTCGACGAGTCGACCCTCGGCCTTCGACACGATCTTCTGGGTCACCACGAGCACGTCGCCGTCCTCGAGCGGGCCGTTCGGCGCCTGCCGACACGCCTCGACCACGAGGTCGCCGACCTGCTGTCCGGGAAGCACCTCACCGATCCCCTCCACGCCCCAGGCCACGACCCGACCCATCAGCGGACTCCCGGTCCGACGGGTCCGCCCGCAGCACCGACGGTGACGGCGGCGAGTGATGCGGCGACCCCGGGCGAGGACATGACGGTGTCGGTCACCACGCAGCGCATCCCCTCCCGTTCGATCTCGTCGGCGCGGTCGGCGTCGCGGGCGTCGACGACGAGGGTGGCGCACACCGGGGCGTAGAGGCGGGCCACGCCGACGACCGAGGGTTCGTGACCGAGTTCGGTGAGCATGCGGTCCGCGGGCCCCTTGAGGGCGGCTCCCGCGACGATGGGGGAGACGGCGACCACCGTGTCGCGACGCGCGGCGAGGAGCGCATCGACTCCCGGGATGGCGCGCACCGGACCGATGGAGACGATCGGATTGGACGGTGCGATGACGATGGTGTCGGCATCGGCAAGGAACGTGGCGTCGACGAAGCGGGCCGTGTCCACGCCGTCGAAGCGCACCGCCGACACGGGAACGGAATGGCGCAGTCGCACGAAGTACTCCTGGAAGGGAACCTCGGTTCCCTCCGGGGCGAGTCGCACCATCGTGCGCACCCGGTCGTCCGTCATGGGAACGACGCGGATCGGGACGCCGAAGGCGCGGCGCAACTCGTCCACCACGTCGCGGGCCCGGGCGCCCTCGTCGAGACGGGCCGTTCGGTAGAGATGCGTGGCCAGATCCGTGTCCCCCAGGTTGAACCATGTCCCCCCGGCCGAGGAACCCTCCGGGCGCACGGATTCGAAGCGGGCGAGTGCCTCCATCGTCCGCCATGTCTCGCCCTCGAGACCCCATCCGCGCGAGGTGTCGGAGCGCCCCGAGAGGGTGTACAGGACGGTGTCCACGTCCGGCGAGATGGAGAGACCGTGCATCTCGGTGTCGTCGGCCGTGTTCACGACGGCGACGACCCGGGAGGGCTCGATGACGTCGACGAGGCCCCGCAGGAAACGGGCCGCCCCCACTCCGCCGGCGAGCACTGTGATCACGGCGTCAGCGTAGGCGGGAGCGGGGGCGGGAGGTCGCGGCGAGCCGGTGGTAGCGTCTCGGAGTCCACGCCGGGAACACGACCCGTCGGCACCCAGAGGTACCCATGCCCCGCGCCTTCATCACAGGAATCACCGGCCAGGACGGCCAGCATCTCGCCGAATTCCTCCACCACAAGGGCTACGAGGTCTTCGGGATGATCAAGGGGCAGAACAACCCCCGCGAGCGCAGTTTCCGTGATGAATTCCCCTACGTCGAGCTCGTTCCGGGCGACCTCGCCGACCTGCCGAGCCTCGTCTCGGCGCTCGAGCACGTGCGCCCCGATGAGGTGTACAACCTCGGGGCCATCTCCTTCGTCGCCATCTCCTTCGGCCAGGCCGAGCTCACCTCGAACATCACCGGCCTCGGCGTGCTGCGCATGCTCGAGGCGGTGCGCATCGTGGGGGGTACCCAGAACAACCCGATCCGCTTCTATCAGGCGTCCTCCTCCGAGATGTTCGGCAAGGTCCGCGCGGTGCCCCAGAGCGAGATGACGCCGTTCCATCCCCGCTCCCCCTACGGCTGCGCCAAGGTCTTTGGCCATTCCATCACCGTCAACTACCGCGAGAGCTACGGGCTCTACGCCTGCTCGGGGATCCTGTTCAACCACGAGGGGCCGCGCAGGGGCCTCGAGTTCGTCACCCGCAAGATCACCAACACCGCGGCGCGCATCAAGCTCGGCATCGAATCCGAACTGGTCATGGGCAACCTCGAGTCGAAGCGCGACTGGGGTTACGCCGGGGACTACGTCCGGGCCATGTGGCTCATGCTCCAGCAATCGGAGCCCGACGACTACGTGGTGGCGACGGGCGAGTCGCACTCGATCGAGGACTTCCTCGAGCTGGCCTTCGTCGAGGCGGGGCTGGGTGACTGGCGTCCGTTCGTGCGCCAGGATCCGCGGTTCCTGCGTCCCGCCGAGGTGGACCTCCTCATCGGCGACCCGACCAAGGCCCGCGAGAAACTGGGATGGATTCCCGAGGTCGACTTCCCCACCCTCGTGAAGATGATGGTGCACCACGACATCGAGATCGAGACCGCCCGAGCGCGGCGCTGATCACCCCTCGAGCGGTGCGTCGGCGATGCCGTCGATGAGCGATTCGACGTCCGGAACGGCGCCGGCGGCGATTCTCGCCCGATAGGACGCCGCGAAGACGGCCAGTGCCGCCACGGACGCGGCCACCAGACCCAGTTCCACCCGCAGGAAGATGTCGTCGGCGGAGAGCCAGGTGACCACGAAGAAGGTGGCGAACGCCGTCGTCCATCCGAGCGCCACGTGGGCGTGTCCGTTGAGGGCGATGACGGCCTGTGCGAGCGCGAGGGCGGCCATGTAGAGGGCGCACGCGAGCGCGAGGAGGGTGAGGGTGCGCCGGTCGAGCCCGCCCTCGTACACGAGGTCGAGCACGGCGGGTCCGGCGATGAATGCCCCGAGCGTGCCGAGAACGGCGACGATGCCGACGATGCGCATGAGCGTGCCGAGTCCCCGCCGGAACTCCTCGAGGTTGCCCTGCGCCGCCAACCGGGCGAGTCGGGGGAGCAGGGCGGCCTGCACCGCCTGGAACAGGTAGAGCGGCACCCGGGCCAGCAGCAGTCCGTTGCCGAAAGCGGTCACCTTGGCGGCCTCGCCGGGAGCGGCGAGCACGTCGACTCCCAGTGGTCCGGCATTGATGAGGGCGGCGGACATGACGGTGCCCGCGAGCAGCCATCCGAGGTTCGGCGTCAACTCGCCCCACGATGCCGGCGGACCCTCGACCGTGCGGGCCTCGCCGCGACCGACGACGAGAAGCGTGGCCACGAGGGGGGACGCGGCCACGACCAGGGCATAGGCGCCCGGTGTCCGGACATCGGCGAGCCAGAGGGCGATGCATCCGAGCGTGCGGGCCGTGCCGTCGACGGCGAGGATGAGGCCGTAGGCGACGAATCGGCCCGAGCCCGACGCGATGCCGCGCACGAGGTGCATGGGCCCGTATGCGCAGAAGGCGAGCACCAGTGCCACGGCGACGAGTCCGTAACCCTCGAAGAGTTCGCGGGTGAGGATCGGTCCGGCGAGGGCCATGGGAAGCGCGACCGTGGCGCCGAGCAGCACCGCGAGCGGAAGCATGCGCTGGACGACGGGACGGCCCCCCTGTCCCAGCGCGCGACGATGGGCGAGGGCACGACCGATCTCCTGCTCGACGGGGAGGAAGACACCGGGGACCAGTGCGAAGGTCATGAACCACATGGCCACGATCGGCTTGAAGTCGTCCTTGCCGAGGGCCAACTGGCCCACCTTGAAGAACGCGTAGGTCGTGATCCCCGAGATGAACAGGCCGATGCCCACGGGAATCGTTCCCTCCGGCAGGGGGACGCGCGACGACGAGGAGTCCCTGTCCACGTCCGCCCGCACGAGGGGCAAGGTTAGTGAGAAGGGACGGGTCGGCCCGCCCCCGTCGGGAATCAGCGTCCGGGATCGCGCGAGTCGGAGAACGACTCGAGGATCTCCCGGCGGCGCACCTGGAGCTTCTGGAATCCGAGCAGGGCGAAACCGACCGCGGTGTAGCCGATGTCCGTGGCCTGACGCACGGCCTTCGACCCGAGGACGCGGCCCGGCGCGAAGCGGGCCAGGTCGACAGAGGTGAGATCGATCGAGTGCAGGGACGGCACCGAGACCTTGGGCACGGACAGGTGGGGCAGCGACAACTTCATGGGAGCACCCTAACCAGAAGTGCTAGCACCGGCAAGCACGGCGCACATCGTGCGCGCTCCGGGCACTTCGAAAGCCCGAACTAGCCTGCCGGGGTCGTGTCCGAGCACCCTGCGCCCCCGCCCTCGGCCGCCCGCTCCGGGGCCGTCGCGCCCCCCGTGGTCGCGGTGATGGTCGTGCACCGGCCGCGCGAGGGGCTCGCCGAGGCCCTCGCCTCTCTGGCGGCCCAGGACTACCCCGCGGTCCAGGCCCTCGTGCTCGTGGGCGGCAGCGAGGAGGACCCGGGCTCCCGGGCCGTTCTCGACACCGTGGCCAACGCCGCACCGGCGGCCGTGGTGAGGTTCCTCGGGGCGAACACCGGATGGGCGGCGGCATGCAACACGGTGCTGCGCCTCGTCAAGGGAGACAGCGGTTTCTTCCTCTTTCTCCACGATGACGTGGCGCTGGCTCCCGACGCCGTGACCCGGCTCGTCGAGGAGCTCTACCGATCCAACGCCGGGGTGGTCGGCCCCAAGCTCGTCGAGTGGAGCGATCCGCGGCGCATCGCCAGCGTCGGCGTCGCGGTGGACCGCTTCGGCGTCGAGATTCCCGTGGCCGACGAGGGCGAGATCGACCAGGAACAGCACGATGCGGTGCGGGACGTCTTCGCCCTGTCGTCGGCCTGTCTGCTGGTGCGCGCCGACCTCTTCCGCACCGTGGGCGGATTCCATCCCCGCCTCGCGCTCGTGGGCGCCGCGCTCGATTTCTGTTGGCGGTGTCACGCGACCGGGGGGCGCGTGGTGGTCGTTCCGGCGGCGGTCGTGCGCCACCGGGCCGAGTGGACCCGGGCCGAGTCTCCCGAGCTCCATGCCGAGCGCATCGGGTTGCGCGAGACGACGCGCGTGCAGACGGTGGCGGCGATGACACCGGCCGGCGCGTTCACCGTGCTGTGGGCACAGATGCTCCTCTACACCCTGATGCGGTCGGTGGTGCTCGTGGTCACCGGACGATTCGGCACCGCACGGGCCGAGGTCGCGGCCGTCCTTGCCGCCCCGTTGGCTCGGGGGGACGTCTCTGAGCGACGGGCCCATCTCGCGGTGCACCGGATCGTGCCCGCATCGGAGATCCGTGCGTTGCAATTGCCGGGCTCGAGCCACGTGGCCGCATGGCTGCGACGTCGCTCGGTGAGAACGGCACTGCCGGACACGACCGACGCGCAGAAGGAGGCCACCCCGCGCGGGTCGATCGCGCTGTGGGCGATCCTCGTGGGGCTCCTGCTCGTGGGTTCCCGATCGCTTCTCCTCGATGGCGTGGCCCCGGTCGGCCAGATGGTGGCCTTCGGTGAGTCGGCGACCGACCTCGTCACCTCCTATTTCTCCGGGTGGTGGGGGGCCGGATACGGCTCGGCAGGCTCGCTGCCCACCGGCACCGGTCTCGTCGGCGCGGTCGGTCTGCTCTTCGGTGGCCGCATGGGACTGCTCCACACGCTCTCGGTCGTGGCACTTCCGCTCGCGGGGTGGATCGGCACCTGGCGCTTCGCCTCGGTGCTCGCCTCGCGTGCCTCTCGCATCGCCGCCACCGCCACCTACGCTGCGGTGCCCCTGCCCTATGCCGCCATCGCGGCGGGCCGGTGGGGGGCACTCCTCGTCTACGCGCTCCTGCCGTGGATGGCCCACCTGATGCGACTCCTCGTCGGACACATCGACGCCAACGACTCCCTGGCACGGGGCGACGAGGACGTCTTCTTCGAGATCTCGCCGCGGGTGCGCGGTCGATGGTTCGCCTCGCTGGCGCTGGTGTCGGCGATCGGTCTCGCGTTCGAACCCGGTCTGCTGATCGTCGCGGGGGGACTCGTGTTCGCCTGGTTCGTCGTGACGCTCGCACACGGGGCGTCACCGGCTCGTGCGGTGCGATGGGTGACGGTCGGTGTCGCTGCGATGGCGGCCGGGGTCGTGCTCAATCTCCCGTGGGCCGCGGCGTACCCGGGGGACCTCTGGTGGGAGAAGCTCACGGGTGCTCCCGTCGAGGGCGGACGCGAATGGGGATTCATGCGCATCGCCTCGTTCGGCGTGGGGGGATACCTCCTGCCGCTGGTCTCGCTGGCGCTCTACGTGTCGGTCCTCGGCGCGGTGACGCTCGTGCGCGGGGCCAAGACGCCCTGGGCACTTCGCGGAGCGGTTCTCGTGGTCGCCGGACTGCTCGCGGTCGTGCTGGACGACGTCCAGCTGCTGCCGTTCCACCTCCCCGAGCCCGCCGTCATGCTCGTTCCCGTTGCGTTCGGACTCGCCACGTGTGCCGGCGCGATGGGGGCCACGTTCGTGGGGGACATGCGCCGCGGTCGGTTCTCATGGAAACAGCCGCTCGGAGCACTCCTGTCGTTGGTCTTCGTGGCCGGCCTCGCCGCCGCGCCGCTCAATGCATGGGACGGTGGATGGCGTCAGCCCACGTTCTCCCTCACGACGCTGCTGCGCCAGCTCCCCGACCAGGAGGATGCGGGCGGCTACCGCACGTTGTTCGTGGGGGACGGTCGCGTGTTGCCGGGAGCCCCGCTCTACTTCGGTTGGGGCATCTCGTTCTCCGTCGTGAACGGCCGCTCGCCGGTCCTCGCCGAGACATGGGAGATCGACGGCAACAGGCTCGTGGACGAGACGCGCACGGCGTTGCGCGGCATCGTGCGGGGTCAGACGGCGCGCGCGGGACGTCTCCTCGGACCGCTCGGCGTCCGCTTCATCGTCGTACCCGTCGTCGACGGGGCAGAGTCGACGCGGGACCGACCCATCGCCGCGCCGACCGGACTCGCCGACGCGTTGGCGCGCCAATTGGACCTTCGTCGCCGCTATTCGTCCCCCGATCTGGTCGTCTACGAGAACGCGGCGTGGATCCCCGTACGTTCCGAACTCGGGGAGAGCGGCGCGGAGGCGAGCCGTGAAGCGGGTGCCGCCGCGATCATCGCCACCGAGGTGACCGGTGCGCTCCCGCTGCCCGTGCCCGAGCGCCCCGACGGCACGGTGACCGTGGGCGTCGGGGCGGGAACGGTGCACCTCGCCGTTCCCTACACCCGAGACTGGACCCTCAGCGTGGACGGCGAGACCGTCGAGGCGCGTCCGGCGTTCGGGCTCACCCATGCCTGGGACGTTCCGTCCGGAGGAACCGCCGAGTTGGCATGGTCCGTCGATCCGTTGCATCGCGCCCTCGTCTCGGTGCAGGCACTGGCGTGGTTGCTCGTGTTCGTGCTGGCCACGCGGCGCCGCCGGTTCGGCGCGTCGGGCGATCCCACCGGTGTCGCGCCCGTCTCGCTCGGTGACCCGGCACTGCACATGGACGGGGCGGTTCGTCCGTGAGGCAGGTGGTGCGGCGGCTCGCCACGTTCCTGCTCATCGCGGCGTCGGTGGCGGGGATCGTCCTCGTCGAGACCCGCGACTCGCCCCCCGAGGAGGGAGCATCGCTCGCGCTCGTGTCCCTGTCGGGTTACCCCCAGGCGACCGAGACGGTGCGCATCTCCACCTCGTGGTTCTGCCCCGGCGCGGCCGCCGGGGACGGCATCACCTCGGCATCCGTCGTCATCTCCAATCCCGGCGACACCGAGATGAAGGCGGCCATCTCCTTCCTCGGGTCGGGGGAGTCCGAGTCGGAATCGGTGGTCGTGCCCGCGCGCAGTCGGGAGTCCTACGACATCCTGCGGGGCCTCGGCGTGGGGGTCGTGGCACCGGTCGTCGAGATCGTGGGATCGGTCGGATCGGTGGAGCAGCGGATCGAGTTCGCCGCCGGCAACGTCACCTCCCAGTGCGCGTCCCAGACGTCGCCCACGTGGTATTTCGCCGACGGCCACACCCTCGAGGGCTCGAAACACCGTCTCGTCCTCGTCAACCCCTTTCCCGAGAGCGCCGTCGTGAATGTCTCCTTCACCACCCTCGACGGCGAGAGGAATCCGTCGTCGCTGCAGGGTCTCATCCTCCCGGCGCGGTCGGCGCGCAGCATCTCGCTCACCGAGAGCGGTGCGCGCGACGAACGGCGCATCGCGGTCGAGGTGCGCGCCACCACCGGCCAGATCGTCGCCTCACGCATCCAGCACTATCTCGGTGGCGGACGCCTCGGGTACTCGACCACCCTCGGCAACCCCGTCCCGCTCACCGAGTACTGGTTCGCCTCCGGTCGCACGGGGGCCAACCTCACCGAGCAACTCATCGCCTTCAACCCGGGTGAGGAGGACGTGACGCTCAACATCGCGTTCTTCGGTGACGGCATCACCGGGGGCGGGGACCCGTCCGAGGGCGAGGTCGAGCCCCTGCCGAACGCCCAGGTGACCGTGGCGGCCGGGGCCATCCAGGCGATCTCGACGGACGAAATCGCCGACCTCCCGAAGGGCGACCACTCGATGTTCGTGTCCGTGGTCGACGGCGGCGGAATCGTCGTCGAGCACGTCCTCAGTCAGAGCATCGGGCGCAGCTTCTTCACCGCGGTCACGAACGGGATCCCGGGTCCTCTCGTCTCTCGGAAGTGGCTCGTGCCCA
>JBDLRG010000050.1:0-4925 GCA_039800125.1 Actinomycetota bacterium | reverse complement strand
CGGTCGCCGGCACCGAGCGGGGCGAGCACGGCACCACCGACGGCGACGAGCGCGAAGGGCAGTGCCGCGACTCCGGGTGCGAGGAGGTGGCGCACGTGCACCTCACCGCGCGCCACCGGGAAGGAGTCCCCGGTGTCGGACAGGTCGACGTGCTGGGAGAGGGGTTCGAGCAGTTCCAGCCCGAGCACGAAGAACAGACAACCTGCAACGACGACGAACGGAACGGCGCCCCGCCACACCGGCACGAGGGCGGCGCCCCCGGCCAGGGCGACGACGGTCATGTGCACGAGGCGTCGCGCCGGTGTGCGCGCCAGTCCGCGCATGGCGCGCACCATCACGGGATCGCGCCGAGCACCGTTCACTTTCACCCATGGCGTGCGTCGGGGTCGCTCGGCCGAGAGTTGGCGACGCAACAACACGACGGTGCGGATGTCCTGCAGCGTCACGGCGAAGCGAAGTTGGGACACGAGTCCCCCGCGTACGGCGAGCTGTTCCACCGACATGGCGCCGACCACGGCGAAGGCCGCCGCGACGAGCCCGACGACGACGACGAGAGGGACGATGTCGAGGAGGCTCGCGTCGCGGGACGCCCACAGGGCGAACGCCCCGATGCGGTCGAAGGGGCCCGTCCCGACGATCGATCCCTCGAGCGCGGCGGCTTGCCAGAGTACGAGCGCCCCGGACACGGTCGTGGACACGGCACGCGGGAGCCGCGCTGCGTGGACGAGCACGGCGACCGCGACGGAAGCGACCGCCACCGCACCACCGGCGATACCGCCCCACAGCGACCATTCGGGGAGTGCGGCGGCGTCGGGCAGGCGGCGCCCGAGCAGTTGTCCGGCCACGGCACCGACGAGGACACCGGCGGATCCGACCGAGCGCATCCGCTGCACGAGCGGACGTCGCAGGGCCGCACCGCGCGGGACCGGGGCGAGCAACACGTGACCCACGTCGGCGGGTTCCACCGAGAGCGGTCCACCGGCGGCTCCGCTCGTCACCCCGAGATGGAGGATCATCGCCGTCAGCAGGCCGAGCACCCCGGGTCCGTGGGTGGTGATGTCCGCGACGGTGCCGGGTCCGAGGGGATCCCCCCCGGCGAGATCGGAGAGAAAGAGGACGGCCCAGAGCCCGAGGAAGGCGGCGATGTAGACGCGGTAGAGGGCCTCGAACCACTCGATGGCGGCCACCCGGTTGCGACGGCGACGCACCCTCATCTCGTGCAGCGCACCGGGTCCCGTGTGCGCCATGGTCACCCCGCCAGTCTGACACCGGCGGGAGCCATGCCGAGGGAAAGGCCCCGCGGGAGGCGAGAATGTCGGGATGGACACCGAGGCCATGGAGCTCTTCACCTCGATGCTCGCCCTCGCCACCGGTGCGGGTGCCCTCGTCATCCTCGTCGCGGCGGTGCTGGCCAGGTCGGTGCCCGCCGCCCGAACGCTCATCGAGGCGGTGCGCGAACTGGGGCCGTGGCTCATCTTTGCCGTGTCCGGCGGGGCCATGGCCGGGAGCCTGTGGTTCAGCGAGGTGGCCGACTTCGCACCCTGCAAGCTGTGCTGGTACCAGCGCATCGCCCTGTTCTCGATCGCGATCATCTCGCTGGTGGCGGCAATCCGACGCGACCGTCGCATCGCCCCCTACACCCTCGCGCTCGCCGCGGCGGGGGTCCTCGTGTCCACCTATCACTATCTCCTCGAGTGGTTCCCGCAACTGGAGACCAGCGTGTGCTCCGTGGACGTCCCCTGCACCTCGGTGTGGTTCCGCGGCTTCGGGTTCGTGTCGCTCGCCCTGATGGCCGGCCTCGCCGGCCTGTTCGTCATCGTCGTGTCCTCGGTGCTCGTCGCCGGGGAGAAGTCGTCCCCCCGCTGAGAGAAAAGGAAACAGTCATGGCATATGCAAAGAGAGGATCCGCCGGCGGCGCCAAGGGCGGATCGGGCATGAAGAAGTCCTCGATGTGGGTGCTCATCGGCATCGGCGTCGTGGTGGTGCTCGCCGGCATCATCGCCATCGGTGCGAGCGGTGGCGGCGACACCGAGCCTGCGGGAACGACGATCCCCGGCCAACCCGCGAAATCCGAGTTCCAAGACGTGCAGACCACGGGCAACCCGCTCGCACCGCCGAACGGTGACGGCACCGATCTCGAGATCGGCAGCCCGGCTCCGAGCCTCCTCGGCTACACATCCGACGGCACGAAGGTGGACGTCGTCCCCGGCGACGGATCCGGTCCGATCATGCTCGTGTTCCTCGCGCATTGGTGTCCGCACTGCAACGCCGAGATCCCCGTACTCATCGAATGGAAGGAGGCGGGCCTGATGCCCGCCGGCCTGCGCGTGGTGGGTGTGACCACATCGTCGAACAAGCGTCAGCCCAACTGGCCGCCGTCCGAGTGGCTGGAGGACAAGCGGTGGCCGTTCGAGGTCCTGGCCGACACCGAGTCGAACGTGGCCGCCAACCTCTACGGCGTCACCGGGTTCCCCTTCATCGTCGTCATCGACGCTGAGGGCAAGGTGAAGGGTCGCACATCGGGCGAGAAGGGACTCGAGGCGCTCGCGTCGTTCGTGGACGTGGCGCTCGCCTCCTGAGCCGCGAAATCGACCGAACCGCGTCGCGGGTCCGCACCTAACCTGTCCACCGTGACCGAACGACGTCCGCGCATCGGGTTCCTCGGCCCGTTCGGCACCTTCACCGAACAGGCCCTGCTCACCCAGGCCGACCTCTCGTCGGCCGAATTGGTGCCGTATCGCAGCGTCCCCGAGGTGCTGGATGCAGTGGAGGCCGGCGAGGTCGACCGCGGTTTCGTGCCGATCGAGAATTCCATCGAGGGCACGGTCAACTTCACGCAGGATGCGCTGGTCTTCGACCACGACCTGCTCATCCAACGCGAGGTGGTCCTCGACATCGAACACTGCCTCCTGGCCCCGTCCGGTGTCGGCCTGGCCGATGTCACGGCCGTCCACTCGATTCCCGTGGCCACGGCCCAGTGCGCTGGATGGCTGCGCTCGACCCTGCCGTCGGTCGAGGTGCATCTCGCGTCCTCCACCGCCGACGCCGCCCACACGGTGGCCGAGAGGATGCGGGCGGGTGAGCGCAGCATCGCCGCCATCGCCTCGGAGAACGCGGCCCGGCTCTACGGCCTCGAGGTGCTGGCTCGTGACATCGCCGACCATCCCGGCGACCAGACGCGCTTCGTGCTCGTGGGCAAAGGAGAGATTCCCGCCCCGACCGGCCACGATCGCACCGGCATCGTCGTCTTCCAGCGCGCCGACGAGCCCGGCAGCCTGTTGTCGATCCTGCAGGAATTCGCGGCCCGTCGCATCAACCTGTCGCTCCTCGTGTCGCGGCCGACCAAGGCGGGCGGGCTCGGCGACTACTGCTTCATCATGTATGCCGACGGACACATCGCCGACGAGCTCGTGGCGGACGCCCTGCGCGACCTGCATACGAAGCAAGGTGGGGTGAAGTTCCTCGGCTCGTATCCGGCTGCCGGCACCCCGACCCACACCGTCCGCGAGCATGCCGATGACCGATGGCGCCGCGCCGATGACTGGATCACCGAGTTGCGCGAACGCGTCAGCCGGGGCTGAGCCGCTCGCCCGACCCCCGATAGCGTGGGGCTCGGAACGGTGGCAGAGCGGACAAATGCACCCGCCTTGAAAGCGGGAGGCTCACAAGGCCCGGGGGTTCGAATCCCTCCCGTTCCGCACGAAACGGCGTCGCTGCGGGGGAAACCCTGCCGGTCGAGCCCCGCCCCGACGGGGGTAGGGTTCTTTATCCCCAGGAGAGGTGCCAGAGTGGCCGAATGGGGCGCCCTGCTAAGGCGTTGTCCGCCTCAAAGCGGACCGTGGGTTCAAATCCCACCCTCTCCGCCATGAGAAAATCGAGCATCCTCATGGCGACTTTCTTGGTCGCCGGTTCCGTCCTGACGGTGGCAGTCGCCCCCGCCGGGTCGGTCGATGCGGCCTGTGCGAAGTCGCACGTGCTCACCACCGGGCAGTCGGCGTGGAAAGTGGCCGAGATGGTCAAGCGGTCGACGACGACCACGAAGACCGTGGGAACGATCTCCCGGGAGATTCAGGCCCTCAACCCGACCAGCTCGTGGCGGGTGGGGGTCCGGGTGTGTCTTCCCGCCTGGGCCAACACGGCGACTCCGCCCCCGCCCCCGACCACGACCGGCCCACGGGTTCCGGCGGTGTCGACCGCCGTGGCGAGCACGGTGATCCGCGACGTGTTCGGCCGCTTCGCCGCCGCCGTGAACGGTGTGCCCGACGAGTACGCGAACCTGTTGCCGTGGGTGGCGGTGCGCATCGCCTGGCACGAGAGCGGGCTCAACAACCGCAATGTGAACGGTTCCGGGTGCTGCGTCGGTCTCTTCCAGATCAACTATTCGGCCCACGGAAGCAGCACGTGGCTCCGCACCACGCTCGGCGTGAGGTCGAAGGAAGCCCTGAAGGACCCGACCAAGAACACCCGGGCCGCGCTGGTGCTGTTCAAGGGTCGTGCCAGCCAGTGGCGTCCGGGGTCGTGGTGTGCCTGGGACTGGATCGTGCGGGAGCGTTCGTGGAAGGACGCCGTGCGGGCGTTCCCCCAACTCGCATTCAGCGAGGAGACCGGGCTCATTGATCCCGACCGGGCCACCCGGAACAAGCGACTCCTGGGTCTGTCCTGCTGACGCGGGCCCCTTCCACGGAGGCGGTCCCAGAGTGAGCCTGTAGGCTCATCAACACAATCGGCGCTCGTAGCTTAATGGATAGAGCATCTGACTACGGATCAGAAGGTTGGGGGTTCAAGTCCCTCCGAGCGCGCCACTTCTCCCTTGGCCGTTGGCGGCCGATTCATTCTCATCGTCCATCGCACGTACTCGGTCGCTCTTGCCACTGTGACATCGGGGGGTCGGGTCACGCGGCCGAAGAAGAGATTTCCTCCTGTTG
>JBDLRG010000049.1:0-7956 GCA_039800125.1 Actinomycetota bacterium | reverse complement strand
GCGTGGTGGACTCGATCCTCGTCGTGGGGGACGGGACCCTCAGCGACGAGGAACTCGTCGCCCGCATCGCAGAGGCCCTTCCCGCCGACGCGCAACTCGAGACCATCACCGGGGCCCAGATCACCGAGGAGGTGACCGACCAGCTGGGGGCCGTGCTCGGATTCTTCTCCATCTTCCTCACCATCTTCAGCGTCATCGCCCTCGGCGTCGGATCGTTCGTCATCTACAACGTGTTCTCCATCGGGGCCGCCCAACGCGAGCGGGAGAACGCCCTCCTGCGCGCCGTCGGAGCCACGAAGGGCCAGGTGGCCCGGGCCCTGCTCGCCGAATCGGTCGTCATCGGAATCGTCGGCTCTGCACTCGGCCTCGTCGGGGGCATCGGCCTCTCGCGCGGCCTCGGTGCCCTTCTCGCGGCCTTCGGCATCGACCTGCCGACCTCCGGACTCGTCGTGAGCATGTCCACCGTGCAGACCACCCTCGTGGTCGGTGTGCTCGTCACCGTGGGATCGGCCCTCATGCCGGCCCTGCGCGCGGGACGCGTGCCGCCTCTCGCGGCCATGCGCGCGAGCATCCTCGAGACCGCCGGACCGGGTCGCCTGCGCACCCTGCTGGGCCTCGGCTTCTTCGCCGCCGGTATCGGCGCCGTGGTGGTCGTGACGACGGGGGCGGATTCGCGCCTTCTGGGCCTCGGGATCTTCCTCGCCTTCGTCGGCACCCTGGTGCTCGGACCCGTCATCGCCCGACCGGTGGCGATGTTCCTCGGCGCGCCGGCCGCCCGTCTGCGCGGGGTGACCGGGACCATGGCCCGCGAGAACGCGGCCCGCAATCCGAAGCGCACCGCCCGCACCGCGGCTCCGGTGCTCATCGGGGTGGCCCTCGTGACCGCTGTCTCCGCCCTCGCCGCGAGCATCCGCGGCCAGATCACCGACATCTTCACCGAGCAGCTCAAGGCCGACTTCACCGTCACCGCTCCGCTCTCGGGCTTCGGCGGCTTCAGTCCGTCGCTCGCCGACGAGATCGGCACCATCGACGGAGTCGGCTCGGCCACCGGCATCGGCACCCTCCTCGTGCGCATCGACGGAAAGGGCCAGACACTCACCGTGGTCAGCCCCGAGACGGTGGGTGCGAGCTACGACATCGGCCTCCTCGGCGCCGACTACGCGGCCCTCGGCGCCGACGACATCTTCCTCTCCCGGGACTGGGCCGAGCGCAAGGGATTCTCCCCGGGCGATGCCCTGGAAGTGGTCATCGGTGACGGCACGAGCCGCGAACTGACGGTGTCAGGGCTCTATGAGTACGACGATCTCGCCGGCAACTTCGTCGTCTCGCGATCGATGTTCGCCGGGACCACCGCCGTGAGCTACGACTTCGGCGTGTTCGCCGTCCTCGCGGACGGAGCCGACGCCGAGGTCGTGCGCGCGGCCATCGAGGCAGCGGTGGCCGACTACGGCCAGGGCAAGGTGCTGTCCCAGTCCGAGTACATCGATGAACAGGCCGGCCAGGTCAACCAGTTGCTCGCGCTCATCTACGGACTTCTCGCGCTCTCGGTCGTCATCTCGGTGGTCGGCATCGTCATCACCCTGCTCCTCTCGGTGCTCGAGCGGCGGCGCGAGATCGGCCTGCTGCGGGCCGTCGGCATGACGCGCGGGCAGGTGCGCACGACCGTGCGCTGGGAGAGCGTCATCACCTCCCTCATCGGTGCGGTGACCGGCATCGTGCTCGGCCTCGGTTTCGGGTGGGTCATCGTGTTCGCCCTGCGCGACGAGGGCCTCACCACCTTCCACCTCCCGGTCGGCTCGACCGTCTTCATCGTCATCACCGCCTTCGTCGTGGGCGTACTGGCCGCGGTGTATCCGGCGCGCCGGGCGACGAAGGTGAACATCCTCGAGGCCCTCACCACGAACTGACCGGACCTTCTCCCCGCCCGGCGCGTGGGGATACGGTGGGTGCATGGCCGCGAAGAAATCCGCCGGGAAGCCGCGCGTCGCCGCGACTCCCGCGCGTCGCCGCGCCTCCACCGGTGCATCCGCGCGTCGTGTTGCCGCGGATCCCTCGCCGAGACCCGATGGTGGTGGCCTCGTGCCCGACCTCATCCTCGACCAGTTCGAGGCGGTGCGCGTGCTGGCCGCCGACACCGCCGAGGAACGCAACGCCCTTCTCGAGAGGGTCGCCGGCAAGGGACGCGTGGAGCAGGAGATGGTGGAGCAGCTCTCCCACCACCGGGTCCTCGTGCGACCCGACCGATTCGAGGAGGCACACGGCCTGCTCTTCCGGTCGCTCGAGGTGCTCCACCGCAACGGAACCCGCGGGGCGGCCCTGCCCCGCCTCGGTCCCCTCGTTCCCGTGGCCCGTTGGCTGGTGCAGCAGGTGACGCGCTGGATCGTGCGCACCCACGAGAGACGCATCATCGACGACGTGTGCAACCTCTACGCCCTGCGCGAGGCTGCGAGCGAATGGTCGACGCACGAGCACCGCATGTTGCGTCGCTGCCGGATCGATGCCGTGAGGGTGCGCGACGAACTGGCCGGCAATCCCCTCGGCGTCCCCGCCTTCCTCGTCGGTGGCGCATTCCTCACCACCATCGTGTCCACCCTGCAGTCCCTGGCCGGGGCCGCCCTGTCGTCCGCACTCGGCTCCGCGGCCTTCGCCGTGGTGCTCGTGGCCTTCCTCGCCGCCCTCTCGTGGGTGGCCCTCTACAGCGCCGGCGTGGCGCGGCACCGCATCAGGCTGAGCACCGACACGCCGGTCCAGGCGCTGTGGGAGACGATCGGCAACGCCGGGGATCCACCGCGTGACCGCAGCTTCGACTTCGCCGTCTACGCGATCGTGCTGCTCGTACTCTCGTGGGTGGTCATCCCGCTCGGCATCTGGCTGGCCATCCGCGCCTGACGCGCCGATGCGCGACCCCGACCCTCAGGAGGCGGGGCGGTGGCGCAGGATGTCGCGCACGAATCGCGAGCCTGCCGGGTGCGGATCGGTGGCGAGGGCCACGGGATCGACCTCGTCGGCGACCGGGAACGGCTCGCCGATGACCTGGCATCCCGGGCACCAGAAGATGAGACGCGCCATCGAGCCGATCTTGGCGTGTCGCACGACGTCGCCGCATCGCGCGCACCGCTGGCCGTTGCGCCCGTAGACGGCGAGACCGCCGGGAACATCCACGGTCGCAGACCGTGCCGCGGGATCGGCGGCGGCCCGCGCGAGTCCCGCGCACGAGACGACGACGTCGAGACACGTCGAGGGCGGCAGGGACCCCACCGGCGCCCAGGGATGGATACCGCACATCCACAGCGCCTCGCAGCGGTTGACGTTGCCGACCCCGACCATGACGCGCGGATCGAGGAGGGCCTCGGCCACGGTCGATTCAGGATGGTCGTAGTGCGACAGGCGCGAGGCACACTCGTGCAGGTCGGCTCCGGGACTCACCACATCGGGTCCCATGCGCCCGGATCTCGGATGACGGCTCTGGTCGAAGGCCCGGTAGGTCTCCACCTCGGCCTGGCCGTGGGCCTCGGCCGTCCAACCCTCGACGCCCAGGACGATGTCGGCGCGATGACCACGGCGCGGTGACCGCTCACCCGGATGGAGGAGATGCCAACCCCCGCCGAATGCGGTGCGCGAACGCAGGATGATGCCGTCGTCGAAGTGCAGCTCGATGTGGCGTCCGTGGACGTCGATGTGCTCGACCGCGGATCCGGCGCGAGGTCGCGGTCCCGTCGAGCGGGACACGATGTCGAGACGGGTCACGGGTCGTCCGACGAGCGCGGTCCTCATGGCCGCGGCGGTTCTGTGCAGCCTGTCTGCTCCCGACACGCCCCGAAGGGTAGTTCAGGGGAGGCAGCCGACCGAGGCAAGCGCGAGTCGGATGAGTCGGTCGTGACCGCTCGTCATCTCGCGACGCACCTGCTCGCTCACCGCCTGCTCCGGGGTGAACCATGCGAGGTCGAGTGCCTGCTGCGTCGGGTGGCACTCCCCCGTCACCGGCACGACGAAGGCGAGGCTCACCGCGTGGTGGCGCGGGTCGTAGAAGCCCGACACGGAGGCGTCGGGGAAGTACTCGACGACCGTGAACGGGGACGGCTCCGGTGGGACCCGGGGCAGGGCCATCGGGCCGAGGTCCTTCTCGAGGTGCCGCATCAGGGCGTCGCGGATGCGCTCGTTGAGGAGCACCCGGCCGGACACCACCATCCGGCTGATGTTCCCGTCGGCGGCCTGGCGCAGGAGCATTCCCACGTGGGTCACCGAACCGTCGGGATCGGTGCGCACGGGCACGGCGTCGACGTAGACGAGGGGCACCCTCTGACGCACGAGGGCGAGTTCGTCGGGGGACAGCCAGTCGTTCCGGGTGTCGGTTCCCTGGTCGCTCACGAGCCGAGGCTAGTCAGCGCGCGGCGCCTTGTCACCAGTTGACCGCCACGTACTTGGTCTCGCAGAACTCGAGGAGTCCCTCGTGGGCACCCTCGCGTCCGATGCCGGAGGACTTCATCCCCCCGAAGGGAGCCGCCGGATCGGAGACGAGTCCCCTGTTGAGCCCGACCATGCCGGACTCGAGTCGACCCGCGAGGCGCATGCCGCGTCCGACGTCGCGGGTCCACACGTAGGAGACGAGTCCCTGATCGACACCGTTGAAGAGAGGCATCGAGTCCTCGATGTCGTCCACGGCCACGAGGGGAGCCACGGGTCCGAAGATCTCCTCGGACAGGATCGAGGCTCCCGGATCCACCCCCGCGAGCACCGTGGCCTCCACGCCGTGCATGGGCGCCGGACTCGTGCCCCCACCGCACAGCACGCGGGCACCCTCGGCCACAGCCCTTTCGACGAGGCCCGCGACACGGGACTGTTGCGCGGCGCTCACGAGTGGTCCGAGCCCTGTCGCGGGATCGAGACCGTTGCCGAGGCGCAGTGCCGTCATGCGCGCGGTGAAGCGCTCCGCGAACTCTTCCATCACCGCCGAATGCACGTAGAAGCGGTTCGCTGCGGTGCAGGCTGCGCCGCCGTTGCGCATCTTGGCCAGCATGGCCCCGTCGACCGCCGCGGCGAGGTCGGCGTCCTCGCACACGATGAAGGGAGCGTTGCCGCCGAGTTCGAGCGAGCAGTTCACCACCCGATCGGCGGCCTGGGACATGAGAAGCGACCCGACGCGGGTGCTGCCCGTGAAGGAGAGCTTGCGCACGAGGCCCGAGTGCAGCAGCGCCTCCACCGCCTCGCCGGGAGGGTCGGGCATGACCACCTGCACGACGTCGTCGGGGAGTCCCGCCCGTCGCAGGATCTCCACGACGGCGAGGGCCGACAGGGGCGTCTCGTGGGCCGGCTTGAGAAGCACCGTGCACCCGGCCGCCAGGGCCGGGCCGATCTTGCGGGTGGCCATCGCGGCGGGGAAGTTCCACGGGGTGATGCACAGGGCGGGGCCGACCGGTTCGCGGGTGACCGCCAACCAGTTCGCCCCCGACGGCGCGAGACGCAGGTCGCCGTCCATGCGCACGGCCTCCTCGGAGAACCAGCGGAAGAATTCGGCGGCATACGCCACCTCGGCGCGGGCGTCGGCGATGATCTTGCCGTTCTCCCGCACCATCAACTCGGCGAGACGTTCCTGCTCGGCGATCATGATCTCGAAGGCGCGACGCAGGATCTCGCCGCGAGCCCGGGGAGCCGTCTCCCTCCAGACGGGAAATGCATCGGCCGCCCGCCGCGCGGCGGCGAGACACTCCGCAATCCCGTCACGGCGCACCTCCCCCACGGTCTCTCCGGTGGCGGGGTCGAGGACGGCGATGACGGTCATGACACAGTCTGCCCCGCCGTCACGGGGGGAACGCCGGCTCAGGCGCCGAGGTAGGCGGCGCGCACGGCGGGATCATCGAGCAGGTCGGAACCCGTGCCCGACTTCACCACGTATCCGGTCTCGAGGACGTAGCCGCGATGGGCCGTGCGCAGGGCCTGGGTGGCGTTCTGCTCCACGAGCAGCACCGACACACCCTCGGAATTGATCTTGCGGATGATGGCGAAGATCTGGGCGATGAGCATCGGAGCGAGACCCATCGAGGGCTCGTCGAGGAGCAGCAGGCGCGGGCGGCTCATGAGGGCGCGGCCGATGGCCAGCATCTGCTGCTCGCCACCCGACAGCGTTCCCCCGTGCTGATTGATGCGCTCCTCGAGGCGCGGGAACAACGAGAACACGTGCTCGAGATCGGCCTGCTTCTGGGCACCCTTGTCACCACGGACATAGGTGCCCATCTCGAGGTTCTCGCGCACGGTCATTCCCGGGAAAATGCCGCGCCCCTCGGGAGCCTGGCAAATGCCGAGTTTCACCCGTTCGTGGGGCGGGATGTTCGTGATGTCGCGCCCCTCGAACATGACGCGTCCGCGGGCCACCGGGCGCACACCCGAGATGGTGCGCATGGTCGTGGTCTTGCCGGCCCCGTTGGCACCGATGAGCGTCACCACCTCGCCCTCGGACACGGTGAACGAGATGCCCTTGATGGCCTCGATCTTCCCGTAGAAGACGTGCAGGTCCTCGATCTCAAGAAGCATCGTCGGCCACCCCCAGGTACGCGGCGATCACATCGGGATTCTCCCGGACCACCTCGGGACGACCCTCGGCGATCTTGCGACCGAAGTCGAGAACGACCACGTGGTCGCTCACGCCCATGACCACCTTCATGTCATGCTCGATGAGGAGCACGGTGTAGCCCTGGTCGCGGATGCGGAAGATGATCTCGTTGAGTTCGGCCTTCTCGGCGGGGTTGAAGCCCGCGGCAGGTTCGTCGAGACAGAGGAGGCGGGCCCCGGTGGCCAGGGCCCGGGCGATCTCCAGGCGGCGCTGGTAGCCGTAGGGAAGGTTGCGCGCCGCCACGGGCGCGTAGTCGGCGATGCCCATGAAGGCCAGTAGTTCCATGGAGCGCTCGCGGCTCTGCTTCTCCTCGGCGCGCATGCGCGGGGTGCGCAGGATCGCACCGACCACGCTGGAGCGGTGGTGGGCGTCGGCGCCCACCATGACGTTCTCCAGTGCCGACATCTCCGGGAAGAGGCGGATGTTCTGGAACGTGCGGGCCACCCCGAGTCTCGTGATGTCGTGGCGCTTGACCCCCACGAGGCTCGTGCCGTCATAGACGACGTCGCCTGCGGTCGGCGCGTAGACGCCGGTGATGACGTTGAAGCACGTCGTCTTGCCCGCACCGTTCGGGCCGATGAGACCGAGGATCTCACCGGGCTTGATGCGGAACGAGACGTTCTCGAGCGCGGTGACCCCGCCGAAACGCATGGTGAGATCCGTGACCTCGAGGAGATGCTCGCTCATGCGTCGGCCCCCTCTTCGACCGGGCGGCCCGGGATGCCGGCGGCCGCACCGCGGCGGGGCAGGATGCCCTGGGGCCGGAAGACCATCATCAGCACGAGCACGAGTCCGAAGACGAAGTAGCGGCGGTCGGAGAAGTTGCGTAAACGCTCGGGGATCCAGGCCACGAGGAAGCCACCCACGATCGAGCCGTAGAGGCTGCCCGTGCCCCCCAGCACGACGGCGGCGAGGAAGAGGATGGAGAGCTGCAGGGTGAAGTTCTCCGGGCTGACGTAGGTGACCTTGCCCGCGTACAGGGTTCCCGCGACACCGCCGATGGCGGCTCCGATGGCGAAGGCCCACAGTTTGAAGTTGAAGGTGTTGACGCCCATCAACTCGGCCGCGTCCTCGTCCTCGCGGATGGCGTCCCAGGCCCGTCCCACGCGGCTGGCCATGAGACGACGCACGATGAAGATCGACAACAGGATGAAGGTGAACCCCAGGTACCAGAAGGGTCTGGCGTCGGTGACCGAGAACTCGAGCGGGCCGATGCTCGGCGGGGACTTGATGCTGTTGATGCCGCGGGTGGCACCGAGCCACTCGGAGTTGTTGGCCGTGATGCGGATGATCTCGCCGAATCCGAGGGTGACGATGGCCAGGTAATCACCGCGCAGGCGCAGGGTGGG
>JBDLRG010000048.1:0-8098 GCA_039800125.1 Actinomycetota bacterium | reverse complement strand
TGGCGCGACACCGGTGGTGGCGCGCAGGGATCCGTCGAGGCCGAGTTCGGCGACGAAGGCAACCCCCGTCACCGCGGACGCGGGGACGACCTCTTGGGCGACGAGGAGCCCGACGGCGATCGCCAGGTCCATGCCGGCGCCACCCTTGCGGTCGCCGGCACCGGCGAGGTTGATGGTGACGCGCCTGTTGGGCCACGGCAACCCGCACGAGAGGAGGGCCGCACGCACACGGTCGCGGGATTCGCGACACCCCTCGTCCGGCAGGCCGACGACGGTGAAACCGGGGATGCCGTTGCCCACGTGGGCCTCGACGACGAGGGGAACTCCGCGCGTTCCCTGAAGGGTGGCCGAGGTGACGGCTGCGTACATGTGCGTGCTCCTTGGGCGCGGCGGGTGGGATACTCGTCGGCATGTGTGCGCGCCGGATTCTCGCCGCGGTTCTCGTCGCGGGAACGGGAGCACTCGCCGCCTGCGGCGGTCCGGACCGCACCGGCACCGCGTTCTGCGGCCAGTTGGGTCGCGAACTTCCGGCGATCGGCATGCCCGTGGAGACGTCCGCCCAGGTGGCGGCCATGGTCGACCGTTACGAACGTCTGCTGGCCCGTTCCCCGCTCACCATCGAGGCCGACATGCAGGTGCTCACCGACCTGCTGAGACGGGCGGCACGGATGGACCCCGATGATGCCGTCGCGGTTCAGGAACTCGCCGACGCCGCCTGGCGCGCGCAGCGCTCAGCGGAGACGGTGAGGGCCTGGGTGAAGAGCACGTGCGCCGTGGACCTGGCCACGGGATTGTTCATCGACCCGCCGCGCACGGCACCCCCGACGACGGTGCCGGCGACGACCGTGGCTCCCACGGGAACGGACGGCACCACGACGGTGCCGTGACGGCCCGCACCGCGGGCCGTCGTCGGATCAGCGGATCTCGCCGCGCCGGACGATGACCTTGTCGACGAGGCCGTACTCCTGGGCCTCTTCGGCGGTGAACCAGCGGTCGCGCTCGGAATCGGCCTGGATCTCCTCGATCTCGCGACCCGAGTGGTGCGCGATGAGCTCAGCCATGCGGCGCTTGGTGAAGCGCAGTTGCTCGGCCTGGATGGCGATGTCGGCGGCCTGTCCGCGCAGGCCGGCGAGGGGCTGGTGCATCATGATGCGCGCGTTCGGGAGCGTGTAGCGCTTGCCCGCGGCACCCGCAGTGAGGAGGAACTGGCCCATCGAGGCCGCGAGTCCCATGCACACCGTCGCCACGTCGCAGCTGACGAACTGCATGGTGTCGTAGATGGCCATGCCGGCCGTGACCGAGCCACCGGGGCTGTTGATGTAGAGCCAGATGTCGGCGTTCGGGTCCTCACCCTCGAGATAGAGCAGCTGGGCGCACAGGGCATTGGCCATGTCGTCGTTGACGTCGGTGCCGAGCATGACCACCCGGTTCTTGAGGAGTCGCGTGAAGATGTCGGGCTGGCCGGCGGAGCCGCTCTCGAGCATGGCGGGGGAAACAGGCAGTGACTGGCTCATACGTCACCGAGGCTATCCCCTCGGCAGAATGGGGGGCGTGCCGTCCACCGACCCCTTCCGCCCCAGCGCCGACCAACTCCTCGACCACAACAGCCGGTACGTGGCCGACTTCGCTGACCATGGTCTCGCCCTCTCGCCCCGCCGGGGGTTGGCCGTGGTGGCCTGCATGGACAGCCGCATGGACATCTTCCAGATGCTGGGCCTCGCCCACGGCGACGCCCACATCATCCGCAATGCGGGCGGCATCGTGACCGACGACGTCATCCGGTCGCTCGTCGTGTCGCAGCGCCTGCTGGACACGCGCGAGATCATCCTCATCCACCACACCGACTGCGGGCTGCAGGGCTTCTCCGACGAGGCGCTGCGCCGGGAGATCGAGGAGGAGTGCGGCATCAAGCCCTCGTGGACCTTCGAGACCTTCGCCGACCCGTTCGAGGACGTGCGACAGTCGATGTCCCGCCTGCACCGCAGTCCCTTCGTGCGCGAGGACCGCCACATCCGGGGTTTCGTCTACGACACCGCCGACGGGCGCCTGCACGAGGTCGACCCCGACCCGCGCCACACCCACTGACCGGAGGGTGCGTGTACCCTGCCCCTGCGCGCCGGTGTAGCCCAATTGGTAGAGGCAGCAGGTTTAGGTCCTGCGTGTTGGGGGTTCGAGTCCCTTCGCCGGCACCATGAGGATCGCCGACCTCCCCACGCCCGCCGCCGTCGTCGACCTGGCCGCCCTGCAGGCCAACATCGCCGCGATGTCGGCGGAGCTGCCCGGTGACCGACTCCGCCCCCACGTCAAGGCCCACAAGTGCACGTCGATCGCGCGTCTGCAGTCCGCGGCCGGGCACCGGACCTTCACCTGTGCGACGGTGCGCGAGATGATCGGCATGGCGGCGGCCGGCCTCGGTGACGACGTGCTGCTCGCCAACGAGTGCCTCGACCCGGCACGACTCGCCAGCCTCGCCGGACTGCAGGACCGGGCCGGCATCACGGTGGCGGTGGATTCGACCGAGACCGTCGAGGCGGCGGCGCGCGCCGGCATCGCCCGGGTGCTCGTGGACGTGAACGTGGGACTGCCGCGTTGCGGGTGCGACCCCGCCGACGCCGGACGCATCGCCGATCTCGCGCGGACACGCGGCATGGAGGTGCGCGGAGTCATGGGCTACGAGGGGCACCTCATGATGGTGGAGGATCGTGCGGAAAGGGCCGCGAAGGTGCACGCCGCGATGGAGGTTCTCGCGGCCGCCCACCGCGACACGGGCGGCAACATCGTGTCGGCGGGGGGCACCGGCACCCACGACCTGTTCACCGGTACCGCTGTCACCGAGGTGCAGGCCGGCAGTTACGCACTGATGGATTCTCAGTACGCGCGCCTCGGGCATCCGTTCGTGCAGGCGTTGTGGATCGCCGGCACCGTCGTGTCGAGCGGCCCGAAGTGGTCCGTGGCCGACGTGGGCCTGAAGGCACTCGGCATGGACCACGGCGATCCCACCATCGCCGGACACCGCGTGTGGTTCTGCTCGGACGAGCACGTCACGTTCTCCCCGGAGAGCGGCACCACCAGGGTCCGACCCGGGGAGCGCGTGCTCGTGACGCCGGCCCACGTGGATCCGACGATGGCCATGCACGAACGCGTGCACATCGTCGACAGCGGCGGACGGGGCATCGACCCCGAGTGCGAGGTCGTCGACACCTGGAGTATCGACCTGCGGGGATGGTGAGCAGGACGCCCGCATCGGGCGCACCTCGTCAGGCGCTGCCGTCGATGCGCGCGAGCAGACCGGGCAGTCCGGCCAACGCGCGACCACGGTGCGAGATCGCGTCCTTCTCGGCATCCGACATCTCGGCGAAGGTGCGGCCGTCGCCCTCGTCGGGAACGAACACGGAGTCGTAGCCGAAGCCGTTCGTTCCCCGTTCGGCCGACGCGATGGTGCCCGCGCACTCGCCCCGCAGCAGATGGAACTCACCCGTCGGGGACATGACGGCGACCACGGTGCGGAACCGCGCCCGCCGGTCGGCGACACCCTCGAGTCGCGACAACAACAGGGCCCGATTGGCGGCATCGTCGACGTCGTCACCGGCGAATCGCGCGCTGCGCACACCCGGCGCGCCCCCGAGAGCCTCCACCTCGAGGCCGGTGTCGTCGGCCACCGCCCACTCGGCCGTGTGCACGGCGACGGCGTTCGCCTTGATGAGGGCGTTCCCCTCGAGGGTCGGGGCGTCCTCGTCGGGCACGACGAGATCGTCGGGCCGAGGCACCATCGACGTGGCGGACCCGAGGATGCGGGCGATCTCTGCCACCTTGGCCGGATTCGCGGAGGCGCAGACGAGACGCGCCGGCACGATCAGCGCGGCAGGGGACGGGCCGGCGGGATCTCGGAGAGCAGGTCGGCCTGGAGGTCGAAGATGCGCGAGAGACCCGAGCCGGCGAGGGCGAGCAGGTCGTCGAGTTCCCCGCGGGTGAATGCCATGCCCTCGGCGGTGCCCTGCACCTCGACGAATCGCGGTTCCCCTCCCCCGACGGGCCGCAGCATGACGACGTTCATGTCCACCTCGGCGACGGAGTCCTCGACATAGGGCAGGTCGATGACCGGGACGCCGCCCGTCACCCCCACCGAGATCGCCGCACAATAAGAGTGGAGTGGGTGGGTGTCGATGCGGCCCTCGAGATGCAGGCGGGTGAGGGCATCGTGGAGGGCGAGAAAGCCGCCGCAAATGCTCGCTGTGCGGGTGCCGCCGTCGGCCTGGAGCACGTCGCAGTCCACCACCACCTGACGCTCGCCGAGCGCACCCATGTCGCAGGCGGCGCGCAACGAGCGCCCGATGAGGCGCTGGATCTCGACGGTGCGCCCGCTCTGACGGCCCTTGGCCGCCTCACGATCGACGCGCTCGGGGGACGAGCCGGGCAGCATCGAGTACTCGGCGGTCACCCAGCCCTTGCCCGAGTTCTTCATCCAGCGCGGCACGTCCTCGTCGACCGATGCCGTGCACAGCACCCGGGTGCGCCCGAAGCTGACGAGCACGGACCCGGCGGCCATCTCGGTGAAGTCGCGCTGGAACGAGATGGGTCGGAGCTGGTCCGGGGTGCGTCCGTCGGGGCGGCTCATGGGTCCTCCGTGGTGGTCGGGGCGCGGGATGCGCCGGTCTTGTCTATCGCGACGGGGACGCGTCGGGTCAGGGCCGGCGCGGGCCGGGTTCCCAGCGCGTCGCCGTGTCGAGTTCGGGGCCGAGCAGGTGTGCGCCGAACTCGGCGAACCACTCCACGTCACCGGAGGAATGGAAGGTGTGGGTGCCCGTGCGGCCCGCGGGTGCACGCAGACCTCGCTCGTCGAGGAGCCGCACCGTCTCGCGCGCGGTCTCGTCGGCACTGGAGACGAGCACGACATCGGGTCCCATGACCCGGGCGATGACCCCGGCCAGGAAGGGATAGTGCGTGCACCCGAGCAGGAGCGCGTCGATGTCGGCCTCGACGACGGGCGCGAGCAGACGCTCAGCCAGCAAGGTGACCTCGTCGCCCGAGGTCTGACCGCGCTCGACGAACTCGACGAAGCCGGGACAGGCCGATGCCACGAGACCGAGACCGGGATCGGCCGCGGCGATGGCGCGTTGGTAGGCCCCGGACGCGATCGTGCCGACGGTGCCGATGACCCCGGCCCGTCGACTGCGCGAGGCCGCCACGAGGGCACGCGCGCCGGGTTCGACCACGCTGATGACGGGGACCGGCATCTCGGCGGCAATCTCGTCGTGGGCGGCGGCCGAGGCGGTGTTGCACGCGATGACGATCGCCTTCACGTCGTGCTCGTCGACGAGGCTGTGGGCCAGCTCGCGGGCGTAGCGGCGCACCTCGTCGGCGGGCTTGGACCCGTAGGGATAGCGGCCGGTGTCCCCGATGTAGACGAGGTCCTCGTCGGGGAGGAGGTCGATGACGGCGCGGGCCACCGTGAGTCCGCCGAAACCCGAGTCGAACATGCCGATGGGACGGGGATCGGCGCCGGACATGGCCCAAGGCTAGGCGCGGGCGGGACCCGGCCGTGGTGCGTGCGGGTGCCGAGCAATTCGCGGTTACCGAAGGGCCCGCGGGAGCCTCAGAAGTAGATGATCTTCTCGGCGTTGGCTTCGGCGACGTCGAGGTCGTCGGTGTAGGCGCCGGTGGAGAGGTACTTCCACCCGCCGTCGCACACGATGAACACGACCGTTCCCTCGTCGATCTCGGAAGCCACCTTCACGGCACCCGCGAGCGAGGCGCCCGAGGAGATGCCGGCGAAGATGCCGCACTCCTGCACGAGGCGACGCGTCCACTCGAGCGATTCGCGCGGACGCACGATGCGCTTGCGGTCGAGCAAATCGCGTCCGTGCCAGTTCTCGAACACCGGTGGGATGTAGCCGTCGTCGAGGTTGCGCAGTCCCTCGACGCGCTCGCCGAGCGGCGGCTCGACGGCGACGATCTTCACGTCCGGGTTCTTCTCCTTGAGGAAGCGTCCCACGCCCATGAGAGTTCCCGACGTGCCGAGTCCGGCGACGAAGTGGGTGACGTCCGGGCAGTCGCGCCAGATCTCGGGGCCGGTGCCCTCGTAGTGGGCGCGCGGGTTGGCGTCGTTGGCGTACTGATAGAGGAAGCACCACTCGGGATGCTGGGCCGCGAGTTCCTGGGCGCGACGCACGGCGCCGTTCGAGCCCTCCTCACCGGGGGTGAGGATGATGTCGGCGCCGAACACCTCGAGCATCTGGCGACGCTCGATGCTCACCGACGTCGGCATGAGAATGGTGATGGGGTGGCCCTTCATGCGGGCGATGGCTGCGAGGGCGATGCCGGTGTTGCCCGACGACGGCTCGACGATGCGCTGACCGGGACTCAGACGACCGGTGCGCTCGGCGTCCTCGATCATCGCCTTGGCGATGCGGTCCTTCACCGAGCCGAAGGGGTTCTGGCTCTCGAGCTTGGCGACGAGGCGCACGCGGGGGTTCGGCGAGAGGCGCGACACGTCGACCATGGGGGTGTTGCCCACGAGGTCGAGGGCGCTGTCGTGGATGAAGAGGGATCCGCCGTTGCGGCGGACATCAGCGATGGGCACGGCTGCTCCTTTCCTCTCCGGCGGCCGGGGGACCGCTCTGCACCGAGGTCAACCCCCGGGTCCGGAGGTCTATTCCCGATAACTCCAGTCGGAATTGTAACCCTCGTCGGGGCCGCTGTCACCCCTCGGCGAGCGCGGGAATGAGGCCGGTTTCGGCGATGGTCTCACCCACGATCCGATATGAGCGGATCTCGGGGGCGCCGCGCTTGAGGCCGACGATGACGTAGAACCAACCGGGATCGGGGGCCTGGGCGACGTCCGTGGGGCTCGGATACGGCTCGGTGTGGGTGTGGCTGTGCACGACCCCGATGACCTCGAGACCCTCGGCCTCGGCGGCACGCTCGGCGAGGAGGTGTTCCTTCGGGTCGATGGTGTACAGCTTGGCGCTGTGGGCCGTGTTGGTGACGGGCACGAAACGCTCGACCCGGCCCGTGGCGCGGTCGCCCACGATGAGCCCGCACATCTCCTCGGGGAAGCAGCGATAGGCGTGCGCCGACATCTCCGCGAGCGCGTCGGGCGGCACGGTGAGCACGTCCATCGCGCCGAAGGCTAGCGGTACCCTTTGCCGACCCATGGCAAAGACGCCCGACTCCGTGCTCGCGAGCAACCGCAAGGCACGCCACGACTACGAGATTCTCGATGTGGTCGAGGCGGGAATCGTGCTGCGCGGGAGCGAGGTGAAGAGCCTGCGGGCCGGCCAGGTGCAGCTGGTGGACGCCTACGCCCGCGTCATCGACGGCGAGGTGTGGCTGGACGGCGTGCACATCGCCCCGTACCGGTTCGCCGTCGGTGTCGGGGCCCACGACCCGGACCGGGCCCGCAAACTGCTGCTGCACCGCTCGGAGATCGTGCGCCTGCGCGAGCGCATCATGAAGGAGCGCCTGGCCCTCGTGCCGTTGTCGCTGCGCCTCGTGGACGGCCGGGTGAAGGTGGAACTGGCCCTCGCCCGGGGCCGGCGCAAGGGCGACAAGCGCCAGACCATCGCCGAGCGTGACACCCAGCGTGAGATCCAGCGGGCACTGGGACGCCAGCGCAAGGGAATGGAGTGACCCCTGGGGTGGTTGATGGAGGGGCAGACAGGCGGGCGCGGACAACAATCTCCCACCCCTCCCCTACACTGCTCTTCACCACAACCGATCAAGGGGCTGACAGGTTTCGACAGCAGGTCCGTTGTTCGTGGGTGCGACCCGAGTTGCTCAGACTCGTAAAACGGGGCAACAACAGAATTGCCAACAAGCAGTTCGCTCTCGCCGCCTGATAAGGGCGTCTGAGAGACATCGTGAGCAGCAATGCCGCACGGGGCCGATCCACCGCAGCCTGTCAACAGAAGCGGGGGATGACGGAGGGAAAGTCCTCTGACGGCGGGAAAGACCGCTGGCTTGCCGGAAAGACGGCACGCGGCCCCTCGGGGCAGTCGACCCGCCGATGGCGTTGCGTGAGCGCCTGAGCCGGGAATGGTCGTAGCGCTGGCGGATGATGCCTGATGGACGGGGGTTCGATTCCCCCCAGCTCCACCAC